>DASSXJ010000161.1 GCA_035703895.1 bacterium
AGCGGAAAACGGGACTCGAACAAGGCTTCCGGTCGGGTTTCATCGAATGGTTAGCTACTTCCGGCGTGGCGCGTTGCGGCGATTCTGTCTCAACAACGGGGGGGCTATGAAAAGTCCGCGTAGACACCTCACCGCTCTTCTGGGCGCGCTGATTGCGTTCGTTCTTGTATGTCCCTTGATGCCTTCCGCCGGCCGAGCGCAGACAATGCGCTACAAGATCAGACAGGCGGGATTCCGCGTGCTCTACATGGCGCCAATGTACATCGCCCTCGAGCAGGGGGTTTTCGCGCAGGAGGGCGTTGACTACGCTTTCCAGGAAATCAGCAGCGGCGCGCTTGGGCCGGCGACGGTGGTCTCGGGCCAGGCCCAGGTCTCGGACCTCGATCCTCTCGGAATTGCGGACCTGCAGAAAGAAGGCAAGTCGGTGATCAGTTTCTACAATCTCGTCACGCGCGTGACCCTCGATCTGATCGTCCGGAACGAGATCATCCAGCGGACGGGCGTCAGCCGGTTCTCGCCGCTTGGGAAGCGCTACGCGGTGCTGAAGGGCTTGAACATCGGCATCACGCGCCCGGGCGCGCCGACCGACGTCTTCGCGCGCTACTTTCTTGTTAAGGCAGGCCTAAACCCCGACAAGGACGCGAACCTGGTGCAGGTGGGCGGCGTGCCGGCGCTGGCCGCCGCGTTCCGCTCCGGCCGCATCGACGCATTCCTGTTGTCTCCGCCGCTGCCGCAGACGCTCGAGCGCGAGCATCTCGGTCAGATCATCATTCGCGATACCGCGGGTGACGTGCCGGACTTCAGCAACACAAGCTATACGACGCTATTCACGTCGGTTGATTACCTGCGCACCAACGCGCCGGCCCTGCAGGCCTATGCGCGCGCGGTGAACAAGGCAACCGCGTGGATCCGTACCAACAAAGCTGAAGCGCTCCGGATCCTGGGCCAGAAGTATTTCCAGGATACGCCCGCCGACAGCCTTGCTGTCTCGCTTGACGCGACCCTCCCCGCGATCAGTCCCGACGGCCGGTTCACAGAAGCCGGCGTCGCGCGGTACCTTAACATCTTTAAGGCCATCGGACAGCCGGTGACCGCGCCGTCGAGCGAAGGCGTGCTCTGGACCAACGCGATCGTTAAGTAGGAGGCTGATGATGCCGGGGGAACTGGCTGGCTGGACCGTCGTCCGTGGTGGGCGACCTACGGATCGTGATACACCTGCTGCGTGAACGGCTGCGTGCTTGGTCCCGCGCCTGAGATCCAGGTAAGCACGGCTGGTTCCGAACGTGCGCCGGCGAGGCCGGTGTTTGTTCTTGAGGCGCGCGGCGTCTACAAGGTTTTCGTGACGCGCGGCCGAGCCGGCCGCCGCATGATGACTGCTCTCCGGGACGTCACCCTCGGTGTCCGTCCGGGCGAGTTTCTGACGCTGGTGGGCCCGTCGGGCTGCGGCAAATCCACAGTGTTGAACCTCTTCGCCGGGCTGACGGAGGCGTCCGACGGCGCGGTGCTCCACGACGGGCATCCTATCCGGGGCATCAACACCCGTGGCGGCTACGTCACGCAGGACGACAACCTGCTGCCGTGGCGCACGACGCTGGCCAACGTAGAAATCGCGCTCGAATTGAAGGGCGTTCCACGCGACGAGCGGAGGGACAAGGCGCTGGCCTACCTCGAGCGGGTGGGCCTCAGGGGCTTTGAGCATCATTATCCGCATGAACTCTCCGGCGGGATGCGCAAGAGGGTCTCGATCGTCCGGACGCTCGTGGACGAGAGCGTCAACGTGATCCTCATGGACGAGCCGTTCGGCCCGCTGGATGCGCAGACGCGCCTGGTCCTCCAGGATGAACTGCTCCAGTTGTGGCAGGGCAGCGGTCGCACCATCGTCTTTGTGACCCACGACCTCGTGGAAGCAATCGCGCTGTCTGACCGGATCGCGATCTTCACCCGGGCTCCTGGAACGATCAAGGAAATCCGCGACGTGCCGATCCCGCGTCCGAGGGATGTGTTCCATATTCACGAGGCGCCCGGGTTTGCGGACGTCTACGATCCGCTTTGGAACGGTCTCCGCGCAGAAATCACCCGCGGTCCGGAGCCTCCCGTTGGCTGAACGCGCACGGTCCATTTGGATCGACGACCGCGTTCCCGGGCGTGAGTCGGAAGTCTTGCGGCGGGAGGCGGCCGACACCGAGCGGCGGGAGCGGGGTAGGCGGACCACCGTCGCGGCCTGGCAGATTCTGCTGCTCGGCGTCCTGCTGGCGGGGTGGTGGGGGGCGTCGGGCCGCATCGTGGACCGGTTGTTTCTTAGCGACCCGGTCAGCATCGCGCGCGCGTTCTGGCGGATAGTCGTCGATGGCTCGCTGGGGTTTCATCTCCAGTACACGCTGACGGAGACCCTTCTGGGTTACGTGCTGGGCGCGTCGTCCGGTCTCCTCGCGGCCGTCGGGACGTGGCTCGTTCCGGGGGCGGCGCCGGCCCTGCGTCCACTGGTTCTGCTGGCCTACGCGACGCCGAAGATCGCGCTCGCGCCGCTGATGATTCTGTGGTTCGGCATCGGCATCTTCCCTAAGGTCATCCTCGCCGCGACCTTCGTGTTCTTCGTCGTGTACCTCAACACGATGGCCGGCCTCGGGACCGTAAGCGGCGGTCTCGTGAGCGTCGTCCGCGTCATGGGGGCGACGCCGGCGGCCGTGTTCCGGAAGGTGGTGCTGCCGAACGCCATGCCGTTCGTCGTCGCTGGGCTGCGCATCACGATCCCGGCGGCGCTGATCGGCGCGATTGTGGCGGAGTTCATCAGCAGTAACCGTGGCGTGGGCTACCTCATCAACGCCGCGAGTTCGCGGTACCGGACGGCGGATGTGTTCGCCGCCATTTTCGGCCTCCTTATTCTCGTGATGGCAATGAACGCCGGCGTCTCGGCGCTGGAGCGCTGGTGGCTGCCGTGGGTGCCGCGGGAGCGCAGTCCCCTTGGATAAGCCCGCCGCGACCCGGATCCTGACCACGCTGGACGAGCTGCTGCGGCCCGGCGGGTGCGCGCTTCTCGTAGTCGACGTTCAGCGAGACTTCGTGCACCCCGACGGGTGGAGCGCGCGCCGCTTGCCGGGGGCGACGTCGCTGCGCCGTGTGATCCCCGTCATCAACGCGCTCGTCGCCGCCGCGCGAGCCACCGCCGTCCCCGTCTGTTACGTGACGATGGAGCACGGCCGCGAGGTCGACGCCCCCAACTATCAGGCCCGCTACGTCGCGCGCGGCATGGGCGAGGAGATTTTGTGCGCGGCCGGCGGCTGGGGGGCCGCGCTGGACGACGAACTCACGCCTCCTCGGCCTGGTGATATTACAATCGTACGTCATAGCTATGACGGGTTCACGGGCACTGACCTTGACGCGCTGCTTCGCGCGCGAAAGGTGGACGTGGTAGTTGCGGTCGGCGTCGTCACGAACCTCTGCGTGCAGACGACCGTGCAGCACGCGTTCGCGCTCGGGTACTACGTAGTCGTCGTAGAGGACGGTACCGCGGCGGCCGATCCGGACGTCCAGGCCATGACGCTCGACAATCTTGGCCGCTACTTTGGGTTGGTCGCCCCGGCCGGTGTCGTCGCCGAACACTGGACGAGGATTGGGCGAGTGGCCGCACCGTCGTCGCCGAAGGAGTTCGTCGAGTGAGCGGTGTGGCCGCGTCCCCGCACGAACTTCGCCTGCACGACGAAATCGGCCGCCGAGTGGCCGCGCGAGAAGCGGTGAGCCGCGCGTCAATCGCCGCGGCCAGGGCTGCCATCTTCGCGGTCGCGCTCGGCGCGTGGGTGTTCGCGTCCGGCCGCCTCGCCGATCGCCAGTTCATAAGCGATCCGCTCGAAGTGCTGAGGGCGTTCTGGACCCTCGTTGCCACGGGACGGCTCTGGCCGAACTTGATCCAGACGCTCGCCGAGGTGCTGAGCGGCTACGCGATCGGCGCGGTACTCGGCATCGTCGTGGCGGTCGTGGTCGCGTTCCAGGAAACCGCGCAGCATGTGCTCCGCCCGTTCTTGATCGCCTTCTATTCGATCCCGAAGATCGCGCTTGCGCCCCTGTTCATCATGTGGTTTGGTCTAGGGTCGGCGCCGAAAATCGTCCTCGCCGCGATCTTTGTCTTCTTCGTGGTGTTTATGAACGTGGTCGCGGGACTGTATCAAGTGAGCCCGGATCTCGTCAATGTTGTCCGAGTGATGGGCGCCCGCCGCATCGACGTGGTCGGCAAGATCGCGCTGCCGAGCGTCGTCCCCTACCTCATGACCGGCCTGCGGATCGCCGTGCCGGAAGCGTTGATCGGCGCAGTGATCGGCGAATTCATGTCCGCCAATGCGGGCCTTGGGTATCTCGTGAATACCGCGGCCGAGCAGTTCAACACCGCGGCGACGCTGGCGGCGATCGTCGCGCTGCTGTTGATCGTCGCCGCGATGGACGTCGCGCTGGGCCTTTTGGAGCAC
Organism: bacterium; assembly: GCA_035703895.1. Lineage (NCBI taxonomy): Bacteria > bacterium. The sequence goes on from DASSXJ010000161.1 coordinate 4,458, forward strand.
CGGCTGCTCGGATGGCGGCCCCGCGAGGATCTGGTCTTGGCCGTGAAGGGTTAACGGTGGTCCTATGAGAACGGGCACGGCGCACCAACTCGGCAAAGGAGGAGTGCGATGAAGCGGGCCGGGCTCATGATTACGACACTGCTGCTGGCGGTTCTTCTTACGGCTCCCGCCGCGCAGACGCAGTCGCTTACCAAAATCCGGCAGGCGGGCTTCAAGGTGATCGACCTCGCGGTCCCGCTCCTCGCCAAGTCCAAGGGAATCTTTCAGAAAAACGGCCTGGACTTCGAATACGTCGAGATCGACAGCGGGAAGCTCGGCGTCGCCTCGCTCTTGAGCGGCAACGTCCAGTTGGTCGACCTCGGCGTCGACGATATTGTGGCGCTGCAGAAGGAAGGGAAGGACCCGGTCCTGATTTATAGCATGGTGAACTCGCTGACGATGGACCTCGTCGTCCGCAACGACGTGCTGAAGCGGTTGAATGTCACCCCGGCCTCGTCCCTCGATGGCAAGCTGAAGGCGCTCCGCGGCCTTACGTTCGGGATCACGCGGCCCGGCGCGGTGACGCAGCTCTTCCCGCAGTATCTGCTGCGGAAGGCCGGATACAACCCGGAAAAGGACGCGACCTTCGTGCAGGTCGGCGGGGGCCAGGCGCTTGTCGCGGCCATGAAGAGCAAGCGGATCGAAGCGTTCATGCTTTCCGCGCCTGCGCCGTACATCCTTGAGAAAGACGGCGACGGCACGGTGCTGATCAAGAACTCGGCGGGACAGGGCCCGAAAGAGTTTGCGGACTTCGCCTTCGAATCGATCGCCTCGATGAAGTCGTGGGCGAACGCGAACACCGCGACGGTCGAGGCCTACACGCGGTCGCTTAACGAGGCCTACAACTGGATGCTCACGGACCGGCCGACCGCGCTGCGTCTCCTCAAGGTCTACTTCCCCGAGACGGATGACGCGACGCTGGCGCTGTCGTTCAACGCGCTCGTTCCCGCTATCAAGAAGGGCGGACGGCTGAGCCAGCAGGCGGTCAAGAACCAGGTCGACGTGCTCACGTCGATCGGCGCGTTGAACGGGCAGGCGGATACGCGCGAAGGAGTGCTGTGGACGAACCAGTTCGTCAAGTAGCGGACGCTCGGGCCGGTAGGCTCAGGAGGCCTTCCTATCCTTCGCTGAGTTCCATTCTTGGTGTCTCTCGCAGACTTGCACGGGAACAGAGGAGGAAGGGGATACCTCAAGCCTTAGGCGGGTGAGTGCCGAGTGTCAGCCGTAAAGCGCGGCATCACCTTTTCGGCGAAGGGCACGATCACTTTCTCGTGTTCCACTTCTGACTGTGGAGCGGAAAAACACCTCAGCCAGATGTCGTTGATGCCGAAGGAAATGATCTCCTTGATCTTCTCGATACAATCCTCGGCCGTGCCCGCGACCGAGAACCGCTTGATAACCTCGTCTGTTAGATACTTCCGCTCCTGGTACGCCGCCTCCAATCCTGCCCGACCCATAGTGCGGCACTTCCCGAGGAAGGATGGCAACACTTCGTCGAAGCCGTCGAGTATGACGGGATAGGCCTCGGGGGAGGTATTCAACAGCGCCTGGGTCACGAACGGCCTGACGTTCTCCACGGCTTGTCGTCCGTCGTCGGAGATCGAGGTGTAGACCCACGAGATCAGTCGGACGTCCTCCAAGCGCCGTCCCGCCTTCTTGGCTCCGGCCCTCACTCGCTCGATCGCGAACGCCAGCTGCTCCTTCGACACATAGGTCGCTATCACCGCGCCGTCCGCAATTTCACCGGCGAGCTCGAGGTTCAGCGGACTTCTGCTCGCTATGAGTATCGGTATGTCCGGCCGTACATCGAACCTCAGCTGAGCGTTGGTGAGCTTGTAAAGTCTGCCGTCGAAGTTGACTGTTTCCCCGCTGAACAGCGCTCGGATCATTGTGACTGTTTCGCGGAGGGCCTCGTTGACGTGCCTCCGCTCAAGATGCATCTGGGCGAAACCAGATCCACCAGCGCCGAGGGCGAGCAGGGCCCGTCCCCCCGAAAGTTCGTCGAGGCTTGCGACGGCAGCGGCCAGCATCGCAGGGATCCGACTGAACGGATCGGAAACGCATGGCCCGAGCTTTATCGTCGTTGTATTCAGGGCGTCGGCGGCGAGCGTTACGAACACATCTTTCTCACCCGAGAATCGCTGGTCGGCGTGAACGAAGTGTTCGAAGCCCAGTTCCTCGGCCAGCTTCGCCACCGAGATTACCTTCTTCAGCGGCTCCACCGGCGCCATCCCTACGCCAAACTTTACCATCAGGCCGTCAGGGACTCCCGTTCATCTACGCTAAGCTGACGCGCATCTTCCCGAATCCTTCCCTCCGCATCCGTGGGGCCTCGCGGGCGAGTGCATCGATCCCCTCAGTGATCTTTCCGACAAGATTCGTCGCGAGTGGACCACTCATTCCCCTTATCGCGCTGTCGCGCTCGTAGATGAATCCGATGACGAGGAAGTCGCGGATATGCCTCGGCCACTCTGGCTTCACGAAGATGGCAGGTTTGTAGTACACGATCAGATCGCCGACGGTCTGGTAGATCGTCTGATTCTCTTCCTCTATGCGATCGGAAGGATCGAGCACGACGTAGACCTCGCGGCCGTTCTCCATGCTATGCATGGCCTGCCGCTCGATCGGAAGCATCTCCTTTAGCCATTTCGTGGCCTTTGGCGCGTCCTTCTCCTCGAGTTGCGCAAACGCCTCGGCTCTGCCCAGCGTGATCTTCACTCTCGTCATTGGTCAAGTCTCGCCCGCGCGGGCCTCACCGTGGTCACGCCGAACGTTCCAACCTCCTCACGACCAGCATCTGCAGGCCATTGTGACGGACTTCTTCGCACTTCTGCGCGAATTCCTTTGGTATGTCGATGATGGTGGCGAACAACGTGGCGACCTGCAAATTCGAATCTCGGCCGCTGCGTGCTGGGTCGTCTGCGGCCAGGCCGCCGCCGGCCGGATCGCCATAGAAGATGGCGAGTTCTGACAGCTCCCGCTGGAACTGGGAGCTGTAAGCCAACTGCTTGCCGCGAGACATCTGGGGGGATCGCCAGAAGTAGACGATATCACCGGGAGCGGTGGTCCCGCGCCGAACCGGCCCTTCGGGGGGAAGCCGAAGTATCTTCTCGCCATGAAGATGCAGCATGATCTCGCGGCTCGACCAATTGGCGTGGATCGCCATCCCTTCGGCCGGAAGCACGTTCCAGACCGCATCGCATGTCTTCGGTACGACGTCATCGTGCATCTCAGCAATGGCCCGTGTTCCACCCAGCTCAAAGAGCAACTTCCTCATCCGACTCACTCCAGCTTCTCGATGAGGAGATCCTTCTGGCCCCGGTAGATCATATCTTCGCAGGCCCTTGCGAAGTCCTCTAGACTAGAGGAGATGTTCGCAAAGAGGCTCACGGCTTCTGGCCCGCGCGGTCCCTGCGGCCTCGTGTCCCTGTCATAGACGATGCCTATCTCTGCGGATTCAGATCTTCCATAGGGGGAGCCCCGGAAGTAGTTGTGGGGCCTGTAGTAATAGAAGATGTCGCCGGGGATGGGAAGGTAGGTAAGGACGTTCTCGGGCGGAAGCACAAACTTGTTGTCCAGGTGGGCTAATACTTGATGCCCGGACCAGATGTCATGTATCGCCTTTACGCGCAGAGGCAAGTGGTGCCATATCGCCTCACAGGTGTTTGGACAGTCCTCCTCTAGAAGATCTGCCACGGCAAAGGTACCATCATCTGGAAAGGAGATCCGGATTTTTCGAGACAGAACATGCGGATCAACTCGTTGATCGGACACCGACCCACTCCTCCCCCCCGGTTGTTCCACGCGTCAGCGAAGGCCTTTCGAGTCTTCTCTCTCGCTCGTCGGACTCGGGATCTCCCCGCCGCCCGCCGCGCCGTCGGTGCGCCTACTTGTAGTAGAACTGCTCCGTGCGCGCGTTTCCCGGCGTGCGCAGCGGCCAGTCCTTGCCCAGCTTGGTCGGCACGTTGTGCATGCGGACGTTGACGACGGCCACGCCCTGATCCATCGGGGTCAGGCCGATCGTGCCGATCTCGAACACGTTGTCCACCCAAATCTTGAAGATTTCCTGAGCGTCCCGCACCTGAGTCTTGGGATCGTCCATTTTGGCCTTGTCGATCAATTCCACGAGACGCTTGACAGGCGCCGGGGGTTCCATGCCTTCCTTCCCGTTCGTGTCGAACCACTGCTTCCACAGAGGCCCGGTCGTGATGGTGCCGTAGAGGATCGTGCGGGGATCGTACATCGTCGTTCCGGTGAACGGAAAGCCGCCGCTGCCCTGGTTCCAGATCTCCGCCTGCAGATCGTTGGACTGGCGCATCTGGAAGTGCAGCGACCGCTCACGCACCTGGACGATCGTCTTGATGCCGACCCGCTCCCAGTCCTTGGCGATCAGCTGCGCGACGTCCGGCCAAGGACCGAAGACGGGCACGACGGAGAGCTCGACGGTGACTCGGCGGTTGCTGCCGGGAAAGAAGCGGAAGCCCTCCGGGTCTTTCTTGTCGAGGCCGATTCGGTCGAGCAGCCGGTTGGCCTCGTCGGGCCGGTACTCCGTGTACTTGTAAGCGTAGAGATTGCCGGGGTAGTATGGCAACCAGGGCGCGGGGACGGGTTGGCGTGCTTCGCCGAGGCCGAGGAACGCAGATTCTTTGATCTGGTTCCGGTTGATCGCGTACGACATAGCGATGCGGAAGTCCCGGTTCTGGAACAAGCGGCCGAGGTCGGGGTCCTTGATGTAGGTCTCGTTGAACGTGACGTCGGCGTCCGCGCCGCCGAAGCCCTGCCAGAGGATGACGCGGTATTTGCCGTCTTTCTCGTGCTCCTTGAGCACCGGGTAATTGCTGAGGATGATATGCCGCTCCTGTTCGTCCAGCTGGCCGGCGATGGCGGCGAGGTTGAGGGACTGGATGTCGGCAAAAAACTTGAACTGGACCGCGTCGATGTACGGGAGCTGGTTCCCCGCTTTGTCCACGCCAACGTAGTAGGGGTTGCGGCGCAGCACGAACAGCTGGTCACTGATGCGCGTCGCGGGCACCCACGCCGCCATTACGGGGCGCTCGGGGTTCTCGGGCGGATGCGCCCTGGCGGCAAAGAGCTCCACCCACGTTTTGAACTTGGCCGCGGCGACCAACTGGTCCAGCTTCGCCCGCTCCGCGTACTTAGCGTGGAACTGCTTCAGGTATCGGGCCGGGAGAAAGCACGCATATTGACGGTCGCCGCTGTCCTTGTTGGCCAGCTCCATCAGGAAGGTGGTGTTCGGGTCCTTGTACGTCCAGCGGACCGTGATGTCGTCCACCCGCTGGACCGCGACCGGTGAGCCATCGTGGTTCTTCATCCACACGGGCAGGGCTGGGGTGAGGTCCTTGTTCAGGAGCACGTCATTGTACCAGAACATGATGTCGTCGGCCGTGAACGGGCTGCCGTCCGACCACTTGGCACCCGCGCGCAGCTTGACCGTCCACGTCGTGAAGTCCTTGGACGGCGTCACGCTCGAGGCATACTTCGGCTCGACCTTGCTCCCGTCCGGTGAGTAGCGCACGAGGGCGTCGTAGACGATGCGGTGGACGTTGTTAAAATCGCTCGGGCCGAGGAAACCGCGGCGCCAGACGCCGCCGTACTGGCCGATCCCCTCCACGGTATTGACAACGAGCGGATCCTCGGGGAGACGCTGTGCGACCGGGGGCAACTTGCCCGCCCGCACGAGGGCGGCGAGCATCGGCGCCTCGTGGTATTTGGCCTGGGCCAGCGCTGACGCCGGCATAAAAATCCCGCCGCCCGGGCCCGACAGCCAGGCCCCCAACGCGAGCAGCACGATCGCCAGGATCCCGATGCGATAGAGTGTGCTTTTCATCGGTACGCCTCCAATTGTCTTGGCCGAGATTTCCGTCTAGACGCCTGTACTCCCTCCCATCAAAGGAGCCCACCCGGCGCTCTCCGTCGCGTATTCACCCATTAAACAAGCAATCCCTGGGGCTTCCTTGGAGCAAGCGGCTGGGCGAATTCTGTGAACGCCAAGCAGGACAAGGCCGGCTAATGCCCGCGGATCGCCTGCCTAGGACACCCATCCCCGCGGTGTTTCAGACGCTATTGGCTGACCTATTCGAGAGTTGGGCATCATAGTGCAGCGGCGGAGGTGGAAACCGCATGCGCGAGGCCCCGGATCAGGTGATCAGCCGGATGCTCGTTCCAGGCGAGAAACTGTTATGGTCGGGCGCGCCGCCGACCGGCATCATGGTGCGATCGACCGATCTCTCGCTCATTCCATTCAGCCTGTTCATCTGCGGGTTTTCCGCGTTTTGGGCGTTCGGCGTGGCGACCAGCGGCGCGCCGGTTGTCTTCATCCTCTTTGGCATCCCGTGCGTGCTCTTCGGCGTGTACATGCTGTTCGGGCGATTTATCGTGGATGCCTGGGTGCGGGCGAACACCTACTATGGCGTGACCGATCAGCATATCCTCATTGCATCGGGGTTATTCGGGTTGAATGTCGAGTCGCTCGATCTCGATAAGCTCGACGATCTGACGATTTCGGAGCGGCCGGACGGGCGGGGGACCATCATCTTTGGCGCACTACCGCTGATGGCGGGCTCGTCCTCCAATCGGGATTCTTCCGTGCCCGCGGATGTGGTGCAGGCCGCCGGCGGAACCGTTTCGTCCCAGCTTCCCGGGCAGCCCATTCGGTTCAGCATCAAGGTGCGAGTTCGTATGCCGAGATTCGAGAGGATCGAGAACGTCCGCCTCGTCTACGACACCATCCAACGGGCGAAGCGGCCGGCGTAAGCGCGAGGAGGCCGGATTGAGCGTCCAGATCCTAGCGGCGCTTGCGCGAGGTGAAGGGCTCGCCTGATCCACCAATCGTGACTTCGACCAAGCGCTGCAAGGCGGCGAGTCCAAAGAACCTTTGACCGGGATTAAAGAAGCACGTTCAGTAAAAGCTAGGTTCGATGAAGGCCAAGACGGGCTCCCGGCACGATCCTCAAGCAATAACGCTGTCGGCCCCCACGAACATCGCCACGTGCTTGACGTGGCCCCGCCTGGTCGGCGCCTCGCCGTCGAAGTACCAGTCCACCCGCGCCGTGAGCTCGTCCCACGAGACCGCGCCGTTGAACGCCGAGGCCGATTGATGGACGGGGTGCGGGCTGTACCGCCGGTAGCTGTCCCAGTCGTCGAAGTCGAGGTGGAGGCCGACGTCGTAGTTGGCCGGAGGGCCGTCCGCTCCGCGCCGCCAGACCGGCGTCGCCTCGAACGGCGGCGGGTCGTCGAATCGCCGCGAGCCGCCGAAGAGGTCCTCGCCGTAATCGCCCGACTTCACCATCGGGCACTCCGTACGCAGGTAGGCCAGGCCCTGCAGCATTTCCGCCTGCAGCGCCGGCGTGGTCGTGTCGCGCAGCCGCCGGATCACGGAGTGGCGAAGCATCCCGGCGGTATTTTTCGGCGACGGGCGGCGCCGCCTGCGTGCGGCGCCGAGATGCCGGAAATGACGATATGGGGGCCCACCGGCGGGCGGGGAAAGCGGCCCGTAGCCATCGAAGGGAAGATCGCCACAGGATACGATCTTCCTCATAGTGTTTCGAAGGTCGTCTCACACTATCGCGTGACCGAAACGGAGGCTACATATGCGATTGTACATAATGCAGGTTGGGATGAACCCGACCAACGGAAGTCCATATCCGAGCTACCTGATCCAGATGGATGACGATTTGAATATCCTCGTGGACACTGGCTTCGGTCCGCAGATGGTCGAAATAAGCCAGCGCCCCGATCACCAAGGCGCCCGGGTTACGGAGGACGACCTTGTTGTGAATCAGCTTGCTCATCTCGGCGTCCGCCCGGAGAATATTCGCTACCTTATTGCCACGCACTTTGACCGAGATCACGCGGGCTGTCTTGCGACTTTCACCGGCGCGGAGATTGTCGTCCAACGGCGGCACTACGAGGCTGCAAAAGCGGGACACCCACGCTTCACCGCCACGCGGGACGAGTGGGGCCATCCCCGCCTACGCTACCGATTTGTCGATGGGGACACGGAGTTACTGCGTGGGGTCGAGCTGATTGAGACGAGCGGCCACGTCCCGGGACACATGTCGGTTCTCGTACGGCTGCCCAAGACTGGCCCAGTGCTCCTTGCCATCGATGCGATGGCCCAAGCGCTTGGTAATCACACCCCCGAAAATCGCCCAATGGGCCCCTTCGATCTAGACGAATCTGGCACGCGCGCCAGCACCCGAAAGCTCGTGGACCTCGCCGCTCTCGAAAAGGTCGCGCTCATCGTGTACGGCCACGACCCCGACGAGTGGAAGAAGCTCAAGAAAGCGCCAAAGTTCTACGAGTAGGCGCTGCTTTGCCCGGGAAATGGCGGCTCAAGCCGACCCATCGCGCTAATTGCGCGTTCATCCTATCTGAGGAGGATGATCATGCCGCGAATCGCCATCGGTGAGATCAGCCACGAAACAAACACGTTTTCACCGCCGACCACCCTCCAAATGTTCAAGGATCGCCATTGGGATCACGGGCAAGGGATTCTCGCGCGTGAGCGCGGCACGCGCACGTATCTCGGCGGGATGATCGAAGCGGGCGAGCGTCTCGGCGTCACACTGATCCCAACCTTTGCCGCGCGTACGGAGCCCTGGGGCACGATCACCCGGGACGCCTACGACACGATGGTCGCCGAATTGGTCCGGGGCATTCAGCAAGCGATGCCGCTCGATGCGGTTTGTCTGGCGCTCCACGGGGCAGGCATCGCCGATGGATCTCCCGATCTGGAAAGCGGGGTGCTCGAGGCAGTCCGCGAGGTCGTCGGCGACGGCATGCCCCTCGCCGTTACCCTCGACCTCCACGGCAACATTACCCCCAGGATGGTGTCGCTGGCGACGGGACTCTTTGGTGTCCATGAATATCCGCACACCGACTCATACGAACGCGGGCAGGAAGCCGTGGCGTTTCTTCTGCGGGTGCTAGGGAGAGAGATCCAACCGGCGATGGCGCTCGAGGCGCTGCCGCTCGTGATCCCGGCGTCCGCGTCGGCCCTGGAACCGGCACGAACGATCAACGCCCTGTGTCATTATTGGGAACAACAGCCCGGCCTGATCGACTGCGTCTTCTTCCACGGCTTCTCCCACACAGATCTGCCGGAGGCCGGGGTGACTGTTGTGGCAGTGGCTGAACGCGATCCCGGACTTGCGGGTCGAGCCGTGCGGGCTGTGGCGCAAGAGATCTGGGCGCGCCGCGAGGCGTTTCACGTAAAGTTTCCGCAGCCCGCCGCGGCGGTCGCCGAAGCGGTCAGGCTGGCGGTCGCCGCCACGCCCGTTGTCATCAACGAGATGAGCGACAATCCCGGCGGCGGGGCTCCCGGAGACGGGACCCATCTGCTGCGTGCCATGGTTGAAGCGGGTCTGACCGATAGCGCGTTCGGCACCATGTACGACCCTGAGGCCGCCGATGCAGCACACAATGCG
>DASSXJ010000162.1 GCA_035703895.1 bacterium
GGACGCCGCGGGCGTCGACCGCGCCACCCTGATCGCCTGGTCGGGCGGCACGAATCATGCCGTCATGCTCGCGGCGGAGTATCCCCAGCGTGTGACAGGGCTCGTCCTGATGGGCGGCGCGCCCAGTCAGGCGGCGGGTGCAGACCGGGAACAGCGGCGCCAGAACGTCTTGAAGCTCTTTCATGCGCAGCACGAGCGTTACACGGGGTGGGCCAAGTTGAACGCCAACTACTTCCGGCTGGACTTTCCGGGGTGGCTGGAGTTCTTCTTCGCCCAGATGCTCCCCGAGCCGCACTCGACGAAGGCCATCGCCGACGCGTTCGCGTGGGGGCTCGACGGGGATCCCGAGGTCCTGATCCGAACCCGAGACGAATGGTGGAGCCGGACATCGTTCCCCGAGCTCCTGAGTCGCATCCAGGCCCCTACCCTACTCATCCATGGAACCGATGACCGGATCGCGGGGTACGCCGCCAACGCCCCGTTCCTGCATCGGGCGATCTCCGGATCGACGCTCGTCACCCTTGAAGGCTCCGGCCACGCCAGCCACCTGCGCGACTGCGTCCGGGTCAACCGATTGATCCGCGATTTTGCCACCCCGCCGCCTCGGTCTCGGACGTGGAGGCACGCGCTCGTGGCGAAGCGGAAGATCCTCTGGGTATGTTCGCCGATCGGACTGGGCCACGTCCGGCGGGACCTTGCGATCGCCCGCGAGCTGCGGCAACGGCGGCCGGGGTTGGAGATCCACTGGCTGGCGGCCGAGCCGGTCAAATCCGCAGTGGCGCAGGCGGGGGAGATTGTTCATCCGGCCAGCGAGCGATTGTTGAATGAGTCAGCGCACGTGGAGGGGCGCGCCGGCGAGCACGACGTGAACCTCTTCCACACGGTGTGGGACATGGATGAGATCTTGACGGCGAACTTTATGACGTTCGCCGACGTGGTCGAGCACGAGCGCTACGACGCCTGGGTCGGGGACGAGGCGTGGGAGGTGGACCACTACCTCCACGAGAACCCGGAGCTGAAGACCGCTCCGTTTGTGTTCCTCACTGACTTTATCGGGATGCTGCCAATCACCGGATGGGAGTCGTACGAGGGGCACCTGTGCTGGCACGCGAACGCCGAGCACGTTGAGCACGTCGCGCGGTACCCGCGTGTCCGGGACGTGGCCATTTTCGTCGGCGACCCAGAGGATGTGCTCGACGAACCATTTGGGCGCGACCTGCCCAACATGCGCGAATGGGCGCGCGCCCACTTTGAGTTCAGCGGCTACACTCTGCCGTTCGACCCTGAGGACTACGGCGACGTCGGCGCGGTGAGGCAACGCCTCGGGTACACCGGCGAGGAGGTCCTGGTCATCGCGGCGGCCGGGGGCACCTCGGTAGGCCGCCACCTCCTCGACAAGATCGTGGAGGCCTACCCGGCGATGGCACGGGCGATCCCCCACCTGCACCTCGTCGTGGTCGCCGGGCCCCGGGCGCCGCTCGAAGAGCGGCGGCAGGACGGGCTCGAGGTTCGGGGCTACCTCCCCGAGCTGCATGAGCACCTCGCCTGCTGCGACGGGGCGCTGATCCAGGGCGGATTGTCCACCGGGATGGAGCTGATCGCGCTCAGACGCCCGTTCATTGCCTTCCCGCTCCACAACCACTTCGAGCAGCGGCTTCACGTGGCCAGACGCTTCCGGCGTTTCGGCCACACGGCGCAGATGGATTATCATGAAATCACCCCCGAGGGCCTGGCCGATGCGGTGCGCCGTCAGCTGGCCGTGCCCGCCGGCTACACGCCGGTGGCCCGCGGGGGCGTCCAACGAGCCACAGAGATGGTCGCGCGCGTTTTAGGATAGACACGTCCAACACAAGAAAAAGGAGGCGAGCGATATGGATCTCAAACAGATGAACCTCAAGAAGGGGAAATGGGTGGTCGCGAACTGCGGCAAGTTCCCGAGTGAGAAGAACTGCCAGCTGGTGATCATGGCGCCGGAGTCCCAGCGCCAGGACTTGATCGAAGCGGCGGCAACTCACGCGGCGAAGACCCATGGGCACGAGAACACCCCGCAGCTGCGGCAGGAGCTCAGCAAGATGCTGGACGTCGTGGAGGTCTGATCGCGCACGGAGACACAACGGCAGCGCAAGGCGTAAGACGGCGCAAGACCGGGCAGGAGGCCTGGTCTTGCGGCTTTTCTTGGGCCGCCGCCCCGTGCCCGGCGCTCGGGTGGATACAACGGATTAGATCATTCGAAGGGTCCGCCTGATCGTCGGTTTTCTCGCTCTAACGAGCCGCAACATTATCCATTCGAGAGCAGTGAACCCCCGCGCCACCCTCGTAGACTCTACTCCGAAAGACGATACATCGATGCGTCCGATTACGGGTGCCGGCCTTCGCGCTATCTATGCGGAGCCGGGTGCAGCCCGATCGGGACCGGTCAAAACGTGGAGTGGACGATGCGTGTACACAGGGAAACAGGGTTTTCATTGATAGAAGTGATCATTGCCTTAGCGCTGATGGCGATTGTCCTGACGTCCGCGTGGGGCTGGGCGGGTTCCGTGAGCAAACGTCGCCTGCAGAACGCGGCGTACCTCATCGAAGGCGATCTGCGCTTCGCCCAGCAGATGGCGGTTGCCAATGCCGGCACCGAGCCCCAGGTGGAAGTCTGTTTTCGATCGGACGGCTACGATCTCTACTCTACGTCTTACGGCGGCAACGATCCGCTCAACATCGACCTGACCAGCTACACAGTGACGCAAGGGTCGCCGTTCAAGAGCGTGAACCGCGGGCAGGAGTACGCCGCCGGAATCCAGATCACCCCGCCGAACGCGGGGACGGTGGCGTGCTCCGCCGACGCCACCCGAACGGCCGTCGCGTTCCGGTCATCGGGGCAGCCCATCTTCGGTGATTCGAGCTCCCATGCCATCACCGTCACCCTGCGCGGCCGGTCCTACCTGGTCACGGTCCAACCATACACAGGCCTCGCGGCAGTGACCGCGCCGTGAAAATTCTCCGGAGGAATGCGCACATGGTTCGCACCCACGGCAACGGTTTGAGGGGCTTCTCGACCCTGGAAGTCGTGATCGCCCTGACCCTGATCGCGATCGTCTCGCTGGTGTCGTGGGCGTCCACATCGCGCATCACCAGTTTCAGTATCGTGGCGCTGGGCCTGATCGGAGGGCACACCCCCACGGCCCAGGAGAAGCCCGCGCGGCTCTACACGATTGCGACCGAGTGGGTGCAGGCCGAACTGGAGTACGCCCACCAGCTCGGGTATGAAGGCATGTGCACCTCGGCCAGCTGCACGGTGTACGTCCCGTCCACAGATTGCACCGGGGCGCAGACGCAGGCGGCCCCATTTTCCGCAGGGCCGTCCCAACCGGCGGAGTTTCCCTATGGCCGGATCGTGGTCTCCTGGGATCCGAACACCCCGGTAGACTCCAGCACAACCCCGTCGACGAATTACTTGCAGCTCATCGAGGTGGACGTCTACCGGACCCAGGCCGATTGCCAGAACCAAACGTCGTATCTCACCGGCTACACATCGGTGGGGATTCGATGAACCACGCAGAGGAGATGCAGATGCCCCGGCCGAGATGGTGTGGAGAACGCGGCACTTCCTTTATCGATATCATGGCTGCCCTGGTACTACTCGGGACGATGTCCTTGGGCGTCTTCTTGGCCTTCCGGGCGGGCCTGACCAGCTGGCTCACAATCCAGCAGTTTGCGGGCGAGCAGCAGAACGGTCGGGTTGCCGTTAACCAGGTGGGACGAAGCCTGCGCATGCTCGGATACAACTACGCCACCACCGCCACCAGCCCGGCGGTGATCTACGCCGACCCGCACGAGGTGGATTTCTTCGCCGACCTCGACAACACCGGGACCGCACAATGCTATCGATTCTACTTGAACACCGGAACCGTGTATCAGGCCAAGGTCACCGGGAGTGGGTGCAACGCGACCATCAGGTCCACGGTCGGCCAGCCAATGACGGCCACTGCCGAAGCCAAGGTCCTCACGTTCACCGAACTCGATTTCTCCTACTGGAGCGCCGCGGACCTCGGAGGGGGGCAACTGACCGATAACCCCCTGACCCTCAACGACCGCAGCCTCATCCGGCGGGTCGGGATCACCGTGAAGGTGCGGGGACTGTCCGCCGGTGAGAATCCGGTCACGATCACCACGCACACCGTTGTGCGGCAGGGAGGGTAGGCATGTCGAAGCCTCGAGCCCTTGGATCCGAATCGGGGATGGCGATGCTGCTGGCCATTGCCTTCATGGTGGTGATGGCCCTCATCATCGTCGCCCTGTCCAACCTCACCATCTCCGAATTAGCCACTTCCCATACGCTTGAGAAAGGGGATCAAGCCTTCGCCATCGCCGACGGGGCGATCGAACGCGCCATCGCGGTGCTGCGTCTGGACAAGGACTGGAGCGCACAGGCTGGCGCCACCGCGAATCTCGACCCGGCCGGGGCCGCGTTCAAGCCGCTGGTGGACCAGTTCCAGCCCGGTGGGGGAAACGCCATGAATCAGGCGTTTCCGTCGGCCGCTCCCGTTGGCACGTACAGCATCGAGATCCGAAAGGTGGCCGCCGATCCGACCAACAATATCTCGATCCGCGCGCTGGGCTCGTTCGGCGGCGTGTCGCGATCTATCGAGATTCAACTCCATCGATTGACCCCCGCGGACTTCACCACCTATTCCGCCGGTACCTACTCCGCCCTCAAAGGCGGGGGCGGCAACGTCACGATCCACGGGTCCGCTTACTTCTATTCGGACCTCCTCATCAAGGCCGTCCAGACCGGATTCTATAACGATCGGGCGATCAATGTAGGCGACGCGGCGCCCTTTGAGAACCAGCTCTTCGTGCGGGGGACGCTGGACATGTCGAAGGGCAACGCGACCATCGGGACGGCCTCGCAACCGATGTGGGCGGTCCACGCGAACCATATCAACAACCCGTCCAATAACATCCACACGTACGAGCTCGACAACGTCGTGCCGGTGATCACGTATCCGAACGTCGCCGGCTACATCAACTGCCTGACCGGGCAGTCGGGATG
>DASSXJ010000163.1 GCA_035703895.1 bacterium
CCTTCACGAGCATCTGCTGGCGCGCAGCCTCCCAGGCCTCCGGCGACACGATCGGAGGTATCTTCATTCCGAGATGTCCTTTCCCGTGTTCCTTGTCTCTCTCCTTGCTTGTTGCCATCTTATTCCTCCTTTGTTTTCCGAGACAGACCGGGACGATTCGCTCTGAAAAATTTTCTGAACATGCCGATGCACACCGCCAGAATTCCTCCCGGGATCCGCCGTAAGACAACATGATTCATGGGGCCACCAATACAGGCGATGGTTTACCAATGGATAGTTTGTCTTTCTTCTTGACCAAAATTTCCGCCGAGCCCGCCGACCATCACTTTACCCTCCTTTAATACCCAGCTTCTCCCCCGGGCTCCTCTACGTACTCCATCTCTCGCGACAGGATATCAGTGCCTCCAGGATCCGACCTAGGTCGGAAGGCTTGGTCGCTTGCGTCCGACAAAGGTGCCTACGGGCGGCGCCGTCTCAGGAAGCCGGCCAGCCCGTCGCCGATCAGGCTGAACGCGATTCCTACGACGGTGATCGCCAGCCCGGGGAAGGTCGGCAGCCACCACGCGGTCAAGACGTACTCGCGGGACTCCGCGATCATCGCCCCCCATTCCGGCGTCGGAGGTTGCACACCGAGGCCGAGGAAACTCAACGACGCGCCAGCCAGGATGTTCAGAACGGCGGCCGACATCGCGAACACGAGGGCGGGGCCGACGACGTTAGGCAATAGGTGGCGGACAATGACGCGCAGGTCCCCGGCGCCGATCGCCCGCGCCGCAAGCGCGTACTCGAGCTGCTTGGCGATCAGCACCTCGCCGCGGACGAGGCGCGCGAACGCGACCCACCCGACCAGGATCAGCGCGTAGTACATATTGATGAGGCCGGGGCCGAGGATGGCCACGATTGCGATCAGGAGCACATAGAACGGGAACGCCACCTGGATGTCGATCACCCGCATGAAGATCGTGTCGATCAGGCCGCCGTAGTAGCCCGACACCGCGCCGACAGCGACGCCGATCACGAGTGGCACCACGGTGCAGAGGAAACCGACCGTGAGGTCGATGCGCGTGCCGTACAGGATCCGCGACAGTTGATCGCGCCCGAACTTGTCGGTGCCGAGCGGATGGGCCGCGCTCGGCGGCTGCACCGCCGCAGCGTAGTTCTGGCGGATGGGGCTGTAAGGGGCTAGATGCGGCGCCGTCATCGCGGCGGCCACGACCGCGGCGATGATGACGAGGCCGATCACAAGCGACGGGCTCCGCAGCCACACCCATGCGAGCGAGCGCAGCCGCCGGCCCTCCGGCGCGCCGCCGCGTGCCGCGGCCAAACCACCAGGCAGTCCGGCTTCGTTCATAGGGCGATGCGCGGATCGATCAGCGCGTAGGTGATGTCGGTCACGAGGTAGATCACCGAGACCAGCACCGCGTAGACGAGAGTGAATCCCTGCACGACCTGATAGTCGCGTCCCAGGATCGCCGCGACCATCTGGCTCCCCATGCCGGGCAACGCGAACACCGATTCGATGATGACCGACCCGCCTACCAGGAAGCCGATATACAACCCGAGCAGCGTGACGGTCGAGATGATCGCGTTGCGCAGAACGTGGCGGAGCACGACACGCCGGGCCGGCAGGCCCTTCGCGCGGGCGACCATGACGTGCTCCGCGGTGAGCGTGGAGAGGATCGCGTCGCGCAGATTGCGCGTCAACACGGCAGAGACGCCGAGGCCCATCGTGAGCGCCGGCAGGAAGAGATAGTAGACGTGCTCGCCGAAGGTGTGGCCGCCCCCGCCGACCGGAAACAGCCCCAATTTCACCCCGAAGAGGATCAACATCAGGATTCCCACCCAGAAGCTCGGGGTCGAAATCCAGAACACGGAGAACCCGCGGATCGCCTGGTCGACGGCGGAGTCTTTGCGCAGTGCTGCGGCTACGCCCAGGGGCACCGTGATGAGCGTGGCCAGAATCATCGCGTACGTGACCAGGAACAGCGTGAGCGGCAGCCGCTGCCGGACGAGGTCGAGCACCGGCGCCCGCACGACGACCGAGCGTCCGAGGTCGCCGCGAACGAGCCCGGCAATAAAGATCGAGAATTGCACCGGCACGGGACGGTCGAGTCCCAGATGGTGGCGCAGTTCTGCAACCGCCTCGGGCGTCGCCTGGATGCCCAGCATCGTCGTCGCAGGATCGCCCGGGATGAGGCGGATCATGTAGAAGATCAGCACGGACAGAATGGCGAAGGTGACGGCCATCTGCCCCAGCCGGCCGGTGATGTAGCCGCGGCGGTTCATCGACTACTAGGCGAGCGACACCTTCCAGTACAGCGGCACGCTGAGCGGCGTCCGTAAAAACCCTCGGACGTTTGGCGTGAGGTAATTCACCGACGGCGTGTAGTAGAGCGAGATCGTGCCGCCGACGTCCTGATTGTAGATGTTCTGAATCTCGTTGTAGAGCGCCTCGCGCTTGCGCTGGTCGAGTTCTTCGGCCGCGGCCTTCACCAGCTGCACCGCGTGTGCGCTCGGCTGGTAGCCGCTGTTCATGCGGGGGTCGACGAAGAAGAATTGGACCAGCTGATCGGGATCCATCATGCCGTTCGTCCACTGGTAGCCGGAGATGGCATCGTAGGCGCCCTTGTACCACGCGGCCACGAGGGCCGCGCCGTCCGTTTCCTGGATCTGGACCTGGATGCCGATGTCCCCCCACATCTGCTGGGCGAGGACCGCGTTGTCGCGGCCCAGCTGGCTGCCGCTCGGTAGCTGGAGCGTGATGCCGCTCCGGCCGTTGGGATACTTCGACTCTTTCATCAACTGCTTCGCCCGCGCCGGGTCGAAGGGCAGGGAGGCGCGGCTGTTCCAGAAGAGGCCGCTGCGCGGCATGAACGAGTTCGCCGGGACCGCGAGGCCGGCCGTCGCCCGATCGACGTACACCTTTCGGTCGAGTGCCAGGCTCATCGCCTGCCGCACTTTGACGTCGTCGAACGGCGGCCGCGTGGTCTGGACGACCAGGAAGTACACTTGCTGCTGAGCGAACGTCAGCAACTGGCCCCGCGGATCGCGCTTGAGCACCGCCAGCTGGCTGAACGGGATGGCCTCGGCGCCGTTCAGGTTGCCCGCCTGGATCTGGAGTACCTTGGTGGTGTCCTCGGGCACTTGCTTGATGATGACCTGATCGAGGTAGGGGTAGGGCTTGCCGTCCGGGGCCGTTTCCCAGTAATGCGGGTTGGCCTCCAGCGTCAGGTGGTCGTTCGACACGAACTCCTTGACCACGAACGGGCCCGTGCCGATCGGCTTTGTAAACTCCTTTTGGCCGGTGGCGGCGATCTCTTCCTTGGGGAATACGGCGTTGGAGAGCACCGCGAGCCGTGCCAGCATGCTGGCCACCGGCGAGTTCAGCACGATGGCGACCGTCTTGTCGTTCAGTTTGACGATCGTCTTCGCTTCTGCGAGGGTCCATTTGTAGACGCCCTGGGTGCGCGCGCGCTCGAGCGATGCGACGACGTCGTCCGCGATCACGGGCTTACCGTTGTGGAACCGCGTGTCGCGCAGGTAGAACGTGTAGGTGAGGCCGTTGCCGCTGACCGTCCACCGCTCGGCGAGCGCCGGCTCGACGGCCGTCGCGGTCTCGTTCGCGCGGACGAGGCCCTGGCAGATGTTGGACAGCGTGGTGCTGTCGGTACGGGCCTGGGTCCACACCGGATCCATCCGGATCGGGATGGTCGTGTAGGCCCATGTGAGAGTGCCGCCGCGCCGCGCGGGCTCGGCCGCCGCAACCTCGAGGATCGCGTGCCATCGGTCGAGCGCGAGCAGCCCTGCGCCCGCCGCCACCGCTCCCAGAAACTCACGCCGCCTCATGCCGCACCTCCCGGGGGACTCTGACGGCCCTTTTCGCCCCGGTTCGCGTGCCGCCCTCCGGCCGGGCTACGGCCCTGCCCGGACGATGTCTCGGGACGGGGCGGCCGAGAGGTACCCGGGTAACAATGCCCCAGAAAAGCCGAGAGACTGGAACGTTTGATAATCAAGCGTTCCAGGCGTCCCAGGTCTTCCCTAACTGGTAGCGGGGGCTGGATCTTTCCCTCTGCCAACACTGGAGGCGCTGCTGACGTAAACCGGCCGTTGCTTGTCTTTGTTGGAGCTGTTCCCCAATGCCACGAAATCATGCATCCCAAACTTCTCCCAATCCACAAGCTCGAACATTTCTTTTGGTCTACAGACGACGCCTTCGTTGCTGGTCAGCATCCTCCGAATACCCCGCTGTCACTGCAGAGAGGCGGCTCCACCGGTCCCTTCGTTGGAGGCGGCTGGCCCTAACTCGAGCACCAGCATACAGGCGATTTCCCCGGCCCGCATCGACAGCGTCACCACCAGTGAACTGAGCAAGCACCCGGGCCCATCTCTACACGCCGGGTTGAATGCGTCCTCCGAAAGAGCCGCGACGTACGCGTCAGTCGAGGCGAATACCGCCCGGGCATAGGACCGGAGCCGGGCGTAGTCGAGTCGGACGCGCCGAGCCCAGGCATTCCGGTCTGCCGCCACCGGACAAGGCGGCAGCTCGCTGAGGCCAGTCCGGCGGAGCCAGGTCGATAACGCAAGCGGCGTTCCTTTGGCGAGCACGCCGTTCACGGCCAAATCCTCACTGAACACGGCTTGCGCGTAGGAAGCGGCGATAG
>DASSXJ010000164.1 GCA_035703895.1 bacterium
ACGTGCTGCGCAACCCCGCGGGCCTTAATGATACTCTCGTGGACCTGATCAACACTGTATCTCTCGCCGACACCGCGCCGACAAAGCAGGCGGCGGCTGTCTCGAACGAGGTCATGGCGCGTGTCGATATCGAGATCGGCAAAGTCGAGCGACTCACCGCAATCGAGGTCGCCGCGGTCAATCGCTTGGCCCTGGAGCGGGCGGTCGAGGCGCCGAGCGGCGGCTGAAGAAGCGACCTGTAGCATCGATCTCGGTTGGTCTACCAGCGCAAAATGAGTACAGTAGTCGTGCCTAGGGATTAGATGTGTCCGGTAATCCGTGTCACGCTTCGGACTCATTGGATCTGCGATTGTAGTGGTCCGAGGTTCAAGTAACAGAGGTCGGCGAGCCTCGATATCATCACCGCCGGTTGCTCCGTTGGAGAGCTGGTTTGTCCAGGAGGATGTCCTAACGAGCGGCTTGTATATTGTATACAGGATGGGTCGAGGGGCGCCCCGGCCTGGCGTTCCCGCGTTGAATCGATCGGCTTGGCCGAGGGGGCTCCAGCATGCGCTACCGCCGGCAGGTCACCGGCATGGAGTACGGCAAGAGTCACTACCCCGCGTACGATTCCGCCGAGTTGGGATTTCGGGGATACTGGTATCCCGTGTCCTTCTCCCGCCGCCTTCAACAGACCCCGGTCGCGATCACGCTGCTGGGGGAAGAACTGTGCCTGGCTCGAGACGTGGATGGGACGGCATACTGCGTCTCAGACCGGTGTCCACACCGCGGCATTCCGCTATCAGAGGGGCAACAGGAATTTCCCGGCACCATCACCTGCCCGTACCATGGGTTCACATATGCGCTTCGGTCGGGCGAGCTCGTTGGGGTACTGACGGACGGGCCGGATTCGCCCCTGTGCGGGAAGCTGCGCGTGCGCACCTATCCGGTCGAAGAGCGCGCCGGACTCGTTTGGGTATACATCGGGGACGATGCGCCCCGGCCCGTGGAGGCGGATATTCCGCAGGAGTTCCTTCATAAGCACGCTCTCGTGCTCGGCCGATTGACGGAGCGGGAGGGCGACTGGCGGCACGCGGCCGAGAACGGATTCGATGAGGGGCACGCCAAGTATCTTCACCGGAGCTCGCTCTTCCTGTTCTTTCGGCGGGTACCGGCGTGGAGCCGGACCCGGGTCGTCACGGATAACAACGGCGTGTGGATCTCGCGCGTGCACGACCAGATTGGATGGGAGACAGACTACCCAGGCTTGGGCCGGTGGCCGCGGTTTCGCTTCTGGCACCGGCGTGGAGCAGGTCCACGAACGTCGATCCGGTTGCCCGGCTTGCTCCAGGTTACGTATCCGGACTGGGTGGATTTCGAGTGGTACATCCCGACCGTCGCAGGCAGGCACCTGTACGCCCAAATCGCGGTCGCGCACAGGGCCGGCCTGGGTGCGCTGCTGTACCGGCTGAAGTACTGGACATACCTCCGGCCGATCTTTCACGGTCAGTTCAACGATCAGGATGCCTGGATGGTCAGGCTCATGCGGACGCCCCCGGAGCGGCTGTATCGCCCTGACGTGTCCATCATCGCCTGGCGAAAGCTGGCGGAGACCGCACGTGCCCTCCAGACGGAGGGCCCGGCTGCGGCGATGCGCATGCCCCAGATCACCACGGAAGACGACGTGCGAGAAGAGTCGCGCGCGTAAGGGAGGGGCTGGTGGAGCGTCCAGTCGTCGGGGAACAAGCGGGGAAATTCATTCAGGCCGCCGGAGTGCGCCTGCACTATCATGAAATCGGCGCCGGTGAGCCGTTGATCTGCCTGCACGGCGCGGGGCCGGGGGCCAGCGCATGGAGCAACTTCAAGTCCAACGTCGGCGCGTTTGCCTCGAAACACCGAACGTATCTTGTGGACCTGCCCCAATACGGACGGTCGGACAAGGTCGTCATCGAGGGCGGGCGCCTCACGTTCACGGCCGGCGTCCTCGACGCGTTCATGGAGGCGGTAGGCTTGACCTCGGCGCACTTCGTGGGGAACTCCATGGGCGGTCAGGTGGCGCTGAAGATGGCGATCGACACTCCGCACCGCGTCAATCGCCTGGTGGTGCTGGGAGCCTCGCCCATCTCGTTCAGCGCGTTGACCCCGCTCCCCGTGGAAGGCGTGCGTCTGATCCGCGACTACTACCGCGGGCCCGAGGGTCCCACGCAGGCCAAGATGCGGGCGCTGATGGACACCCTGGTGGCCACCTCCGGGATGATCACGGACGAGATGGTCGAAGAGCGGTACGCCGCGAGCGCGGATCCCGAGGTCGTGGCCTTGTTCACGGAAAACCCGCCGCAGAACGAGGACCTGTTCGCCCATCTGGACAAGGTCGCCGCGCCGACCCTCGTCATCTGGGGTCAGGACGATCGGTTTGGCGCGCTGGAGGTCGGGTTGTTGTTGTTGAAGCGGCTCCAACGCGCTCGAATGGTCGTCTTCCCGCGATGCGGCCACTGGGCGCATGTCGAACGCGCCGACGAGTTCAACCATCTCGTGCTCGATTTTCTCGCAGGTCGATGGTAACGTAGACTCATTCGGGAGGAAGTGCAATGGGCCAGTACGAGATCAATCGCGTCCTGTTTGATTTGGTTCGGCGGCCTGATCGTCAGGAGATCCTCAAGAACCTGACGCCGTTCCTCGAAGGCTACCGCCTCGCGACCGCAGAGAAGGCCGCCTTGCTCGAACCTGGATACGGCCGCCTACTCGCGCTCGGCGCGCTTCCGAACCTTGTGTTCAAGTATTATCTCTGGCACGGCTTGCCTCCCGGCGAGTTCGCCGCCAGAGCGAAAGATGAACCGATGACCGGAGCGTGAGCCTGCCTGAGTCTCTAGTCTAGAGGGGGGATTTGTCGTGGCGGAGTTGTGCCTCGGCCTGGCCACGTCGCATGTGGCGTTCATCACGCAGTCTCCGGAGATGGGCAATCCGGCGCAGGTCGAGGGATTTCGCGGCGGATACCGGAAACTCGCCCAGGCGCTGCGGGACGCGCGTGCCGACGTGGCCGTGGTCATTTCGGGAGAACATCTGAACTACTTCTTCATCGACAACATGCCGGCGTTTTGCATCGGCGTCGCGGATGGGTTTGAAGGCCCAGCCGAACGCAGCGCGGGGATCCCCTACCGGCGCATTCCGGCATTGGCGGAGGCGGCGAGATTCTTGCTGACCACCGGCCTCGACTCGGGCGTGGATTGGGCCCGCACCGAGGGATGGGAGCTCGACCATGGGATCATGGTCCCCCTCTACATGATTGATGAGGAGGCTCGTGTGCCGATCGTGCCGGTGTTCATCAACTGTGCAGCGCCGCCATGCCCCACCGCCCGCCGCTGCTATGCGTTTGGGGAATGGTTGCGCGATGCGATCGCGCGCTGGGATTCCTCGAAGCGGGTGGCGATCATCGCGACGGGGGGCCTCTCGCATTCCGTGGGAACCGAGCAGATGGGAAGAATCGACGAGGCGTTCGACCGCAGGTTCCTGCGCGACTTCTGC
This sequence comes from bacterium, assembly GCA_035703895.1. Classification (NCBI taxonomy): domain Bacteria; species bacterium. The sequence continues at coordinate 3,502 of DASSXJ010000164.1, forward strand.
GGCGGCGATCGGCGGCAGATCGCCAACCTGACCGATGAAGAGATTGCCGCGGCCGGGAATTCCACGAGCGAAATCCGGTCGTGGATCGCGCTCGGGGGCGCGTTCGAGGAACGACCGGCAGAACTTGTCTTTTACGAACCGATCGCGGGGTTCGCCACAGGGTGTGGGCAGGTCTTGCTCCGATAGCGGCACAGCCGACGCCGTCCACCTTGCCACAGGATCGCCACGGCCGATGACGTCCCGGCGCGATGCGGTGGTGGAGGCGGCGGCTCCTCCGGGACCGCCGCGCGTGCACGAAGGGGGTCCGCGCAGGTTGGAGGATTGGGAACTCCTTCGCGGCGGAGGCCTGTACGTCGATGACATCCGGCTGCGCGGCATGCTCCACGCGGCGATCTTGCGTAGCCCCGTTGCCCACGCCGCGCTCCGGCGGGTGGATGTGACGCCGGCGCTGCGATGGCCCGGCATCGTCGCCGCGCTTGCGTTCGCCGATCTGCCCCGGGAGACACCTGCGCTCCCGAACCTGCGGCCGCATCCCGCGCTTCGCGCGCGCACCGCCTTTCCACTGGCGCGCGATCGGGTGCGCTACGTCGGTGAGCCGATCGCGGTCGTCGTGGGGACCAGCCGCTATATCGCAGAGGATGCGCTCGATTGCGTCAAGGTGGAGTATGAGGCGCTGCCAGTCGTGACCGGCCTGGGCGCCGCGGCCGAGGGCCGCCCTGCGCTGGTGCACGAGGACCTGGGATCCAATGTGGCGGCGCGGATCCGTCAGGAGACCGGCGACGTGGCCGGGGCGTTCGCGCGGGCCGATCTGGTATTGCACGACTCGTTCCACATCTCGCGGAGCACGGGCCAGGCCATGGAGACGCGCGGCGTCGTGGCGGCCGTCGACCGTGACTCGGGCGTGCTGACTGTCTGGGCGTCGTGTCAGCGCCCCCATCAGAACCGCCGTCACATCGCCGCCATGCTGGGTCTCCCGGAGGAGCGCGTCCGCGTCATTGCGCCGCACGTCGGGGGTGGATTTGGACCCAAAGGCCGGTTTTATGCGGAAGATTATCTGATCCCCCACCTCGCGCGGACACTCGGCCACCCGGTCAAGTGGATCGAGGACCGGCGGGAACACCTGCTGACGACTACCCAAGAGCGGGAGCAGGTGCACCAGGTCTCGGTCGCCCTCGGGCGCGACGGGACGGTCCTTGGCGTACGAGACAGCTTCGTGCAGGACATGGGTGCGTACGTATCCGCCGGACTGGTGGTCCCGTTCAACACGTTGTCACTCCTCCCGGGACCGTACCGCGTCCCGGCCGTTGAAGTCGAAGCGACGTGCCTCTATACGAACCGGGTCGCCACCTCGCCGGTGCGTGGTGCCGGGCAACCCGAGGCAACCTTCGTGATGGAGCACATCATGGACCTGGCCGCGGCCGCGCTTCGCCTCGACCCGGCGGAGGTGCGGCGGCGGAACCTCATCGTCCCGGAGGCGATGCCCTACGCCGGGGGGCTTCGGGACATGGATGGTCAACCGATCGTGTACGACAGCGGAGACTACCCGCGGTGCCTGGCCAGGGCGCTCGAGGCGATCGGGTACGCGTCGGCCCGGCGGGACCAGGAACGCCTGCGGGGCCAGGGTGTCTATCGTGGCATTGGGCTGGCGTGCTACGTAGAGCTGACTGGGGTCGGTCCGCAAGAAGAGGCGGTCGTTCGCGTCGACCGCGGCGGGGTGCGCGTGATCGTCGGATGCGGCTCGCAGGGACAGGGTCACCGAACGATCCTGGCGCAGGTGGCCGCGGCCGAGTTGGGCCTCCATGCCGACGACGTCTCGGTCGTGGAAGGGGATACCGGTCTCGCCGGGGCGTCGATGGGTACCTTTGGGAGCCGGACAGCCGTCGTGGCCGGCACAGCGGTGCTGCATGCCGCCCAGGCCCTCCGGGCGAAGCTGCTCGATGAGGCCGCGGGACGGCTGAACGTGTCGAGCGCGGAGGTGACGCTGGCCGGCGGGCGCGCGTACTTGACGGAGGATCCTGGGACCAGGGTGTCGTTCAGCGGTCTGGAAGCCCGCGCCACCTTCGCGCCGAGCAGCCCGACGGTAAGCAGTGGCGTGCACGCCGTTATCGTCGAGGTGACACCGGAATCCGGCGAGGTGGTGATTTTACGATACGTGATCGTGCACGACTGCGGTCGCATGCTCGACCCCTCCCTTGTCGAAGGGCAGGTGCTCGGCGGGTTCGCGCACGGGCTCGGCGAGACACTCTACGAGCGCCTCGTCTACGACGGCGACGGGCAGCTGCTGACGACGACCTTCGTCGACTACCTTCTTCCGACGGCGGCCGAGGTGCCGGAAGTGGTGTTGGAACACATCGAGGTTCCGTCGCCGTTGAACGCCCTCGGCGCGAAAGGTGCCGGAGAGGGTGGGGTGATTCCGGTGCAGGCCGCGGTGTCGCTGGCGGTGCAGGATGCGCTGCGCCCGTTCGGCATCGCGGTCAACCGTGTCCCCCTTGCCCCGGATATGCTGTGGCGAGCCGAGGCGGGCCGCTGAGCGTGTCGAACATCGTGGACACGCTGACGGCACAACAGCGGCACTGGGTGGACGCCGCATGGGCCAGCATCGACCGCGATGTCTTGGCCCGTCTGCTCACGGCGATGGTGAACATTCCGAGTCCGCCCGGCGAAGAGCGGGCGCTCGCGGAATTCATCGCCGGCCATCTGCGGGAGCACGGCCTGCGGGCCCACTGCCAGTTCCTGGACGACCAGCAGGCCAATGCCGTCGGAGTCTGCCCCGGCCGAGGCGGGGGCGCGGATCTCCTGTTGTACTCGCCAATCGACACGGCGTTCACTGGGACGGAAATTGACGATCTCCCTTGGACCGGTGCCTCCCTGCGGCCGGATCTCGTGCCGGTTGCGACGACCCAGGATGGCTTCGTTGTGGGGCTCGGTGCGGAGAACCCCAAAGGGTACGCCGCGTGCATCATCGGGGCCGCCGAGGCCATTGCCCGAGCGGGTATCCCGCTTCTGGGGGACCTCGTCGTTGGGCTCGGCGCGGGCGGGATGCCGGCAAACGCGCCCCTCCACCGCCGCGGGCGCCGCAACATCGGCCAAGGGGTCGGCTGCGCCCACATGCTCGAGCAGGGCGTGCGCGGCGATTTTGCCCTCATCGCCAAGCCCGGGTGGACGGTATCGTACGAAGAGGTCGGCGTGTGTTGGTTCCGCATCGATGTCAAAGGCACCCTGGCATACACGGGCATGAGGCACATTCTTCCCTATCAGAACGCGATTGTGGCTGCCGGGGAGGTGACGCAGGCGCTAGAACGGTGGTTCCCCGAGTATACCGCCCGCAACACATCGGGGGCCGTTGCACCTCAGGGAAGCATCGGTGCGATCGTCGGTGGCTGGCCGCACAAGCCGGCGTTCACGCCTGCCGTCTGTCAGATACACGTCGACCTCCGGGTGAACCCGCGGACCAGCCCGTCCGGCGTCAAGGCGCAGTTCGCGCAGGCGATGGACGAGATCCACCGCGCCCATCCGCATCTCGACTTCGGGTGGGAGATGGTCCTGGGCATCCCCGGCAGCCATTCGGATCCCGACGGCTGGATCGTGCGGGCCGCCGTTCGCGGATGGGAAGCGCTTGAGGGAAGGCCCCACGTGGCCGAGGGGAACAAGAGCGGCGCGACCGACGCGAACATCCTCCGGCAGTGGGGTGTGCCTACCGCCCGCATCGGCATGCCGCGACCGCCGTCTTCGGGGCCGTTCGCCGGTCAGTTTTCGATGGGCGTCGTGCACCTAGAGAGCGTGTATACGCTGATCAAGTTGCTGATCCACGTCGCCGTCGATACCTGCACCAGGCCGCGTCGCGAACTCGGGCTGGAGTCCTGATGTCCACCGCAGCGGCCTTCGGCGCGGCGGCGCGGGAGGTCTATGCCGCATTGAAAGGCGCGAACGTGGATTTCGCGGTGTACCTTCCCGACAGCGTGCTTTATCCCGTGACGGATTTGCTCGAGGCCGATCCTCAGATCCGTACCGTGGTGTGCTCGCGCGAGGACGAGGGTGTTGCGATTGCGGCCGGCGCTTACCTGGGAGGGCGCCGCCCCGTCGTGCTCATGGAGGGTTCGGGGATGGGCTACTGCGGCCTGATCTTGGCCCGGGCCCTCCTGCAGCGGACACCCATGCTGGTCCTGGCCAGCCACAACCGTGTGCTGGGGGAGCGCTTCGACTACCATGGGGCCACCCGGATTGTCGGCGAGGGGACCGCGGAGGGCCTCGGCATCCCGCACCTGGTCGTCCACGACGCCGGGTTGCTCGGTACGTCGGTTCGAGGAGCCATGCAAACGATCCAGGGACAGAAGATTCCCGTCTGCGTGTTCATTCCGGCGTATGTCATTCAGGGAATGGGGCCGTGACCTACCGGGACGTGCTCGAGGTCCTTGCGACCGCGCGCGGCGCCTGCCCCGCCATCGGTGGGCCGGGGCTGCTCTCCCGGCTGCTGTGGGCGACCGAGCGCGAGCATACCAGTATCTACCAGATGGAGCTTGGGTATCCCACCGCCGTCGCGCTGGGGCTGGCGCTGGCGCTGCCCGATGAGCGCGTCGTCGCGGTGGAAGGAGACGGGTCGATGCTTGCCGGGCTCGGTGTGCTGACGACGGCCGCGCGGTATCGTGCCCCCAACCTCGTCGTGCTGGTGTGCGACAACGGCGTGTACGGTACCGTGGGTGGAGGGACGGTGGAGAGCGCAACGCGGCACGGCGTGGATTTGGCGGCGGTGGCGGACGCCTGCGGGTGGCAGGGGACGACGGTCGTAGTTGAGACAACCCGGCAGGCCGCCGACGCCCTGTCGCGGGCCTGGCGCGAGCCCGGCCCTTGGCTCATCGTCGCACGCGTCAGCCACACGCCCAACGACCGCGCGGGCGACGTTGGCCAGATTCCCCTGGACGTCGTTGAAGGGGCGATGGCGTTCCGCCAGGAGATTTTGCGCCGCACCCGCGATGCCGGGCACGATTCTGGGTCGTGGGGCTCAGTCAGGCCGTGATGAACGTTTACCGTGCGCTCATTCGGCCCGCCGCATTCTTGCTGCCGGCGGAGACCGCCCACCACCTGGGATTGTGGGCGCTCCGGCAGAGCCGCGCGTGGGAGGCGCTTAGGCCGGTGTTCACGTTCGCGGACCCGGTCCTGCACCAGCACGCCGGGGGGCTGGACCTGCGGAATCCGGTGGGGGTCGCGCCGGGGTTCGACAAAGACTGCGAAGTCATGCGAGGCCTTGCCTCTCTCGGGTTCGGCTTCGTCGAGGCCGGTACCGTGATGCCGACTCCCCGGGAGGGCAATCCCGGCCCGCGCCTGCTCCGCTACGTCGATCAGGCCGCGCTGGCGAACTGCCTCGGCCTTCCCAGTCGCGGTGTGAATGGGTGCGCCGATTCGCTGCGGCGCTGGAGGGGACGTGGGCTCAGCGCCGTGCCCGTCATCGTGAGTTTCATGGGTTTCACCCTGGACGAGTACGTGGCGGGATTTCGCGCCCTCCAACCCCTGGCCGATGCGCTGGAGGTCGCGCTGCGTTGCCCCAACACGCCGGACGAGCAGAACTTCGTCTCGCGTGGGGAGTTTGCGACGCTCCTTACCGAGCTGATGCGTTTCCGCGAGAAACCGCTCTGGGTGAAGCTGCCGTCGCTGGATGTCGAGGTGGATCGTGATCATCTCGCCGATCTTGTGGAGACGAGCCTCCGCGGAGGCGTCGACGGCTTCATGGTGTCGGGAACCCGGCCGGTGGTCGAGCCGCGTCTGTCCCGCGGACGCGGCAGTCTCAGCGGGCGGCCGGTGCTGGGTCGCACGATGACGGCCGTTCGCGAGGTCTACCGGGTGACGCGCGGGCGCGCGGCCATCGTCGCACAGGGCGGGATCGGCTCAGCCGAGGATGCGTTCGCCGCGATCTTGGCCGGCGCCAATGCCGTGAGCATCTACACGCAGTTTGTCTACGAGGGGCCGGGTCTCGCCCGCCGGATCAACCGCGAACTGGTCACGCTGATGCGCGCCCACGGCGTGGCATCCATTCGGGAGCTGTGCGGGCGTGAGCAGACGATCACGGTCCGCGTGGCGCGCGAGGCGCGGAGCGGATGACCGGCGTGGGGGAGCGTCCCGTCTGTCACGCGGCCGGTTCGGGAGCGCTCGAGGACGTGTCCCGCTACATCGACGCGCAAACGGAGCGGTTCGTTGAAGACCTGCGTGAATGTGTGCGGCATCCGAGCGAAACCGGGCGGCTCGCGGACCAGCAGGCCTGTGCTGCCTACCTCGTCGCACTGGCGCGGGACGCCGGGTGGACCGCCGAGGCGATCGCGGTAGACGACCTTGCTCCGATCGTCTACGCGTCATGTCCCGGTCCGCCAGGGGGCAAACAGTTGCTGCTCTACAGTCACTACGATGTCGTCCCGGCCGGGCCCCCGGAAGAGTGGAGCCACCCCCCGTACGCCGCGACCCGCGTCGACGGCCGCGTGGTAGGTCGGGGGGCGACCGACGCCAAGGCAAACGCTCTGGCGTTTCTGAAGGTGGTCGAGAGTTTCCGGGCGACCCGCGGGCAGCCCCCGTGCGGGCTGGTGCTCATCCTCGACGGGGAGGAAGAGCGCGGGAGCCCGAACCTCGCGGCGTTCGTGGATCGCTACCGGAACCGGCTCGGCGCGGATGCCGCCCTCTCCTTCGACGGGGCGATCGACCCTCGCGGCGTTCCCAAGATCGGGCTGGGAACGAGCGGCATGCTGTACGTGGAGCTCAGCGCCGATGGCGCGCCGACCGAGCTGCACTCGGCCGGGGCCAGACTGTACCCGAATCCCGCGTGGCGCCTTATCTGGGCGCTGGCTTCAATAAAGGCGGCGGACGAGCGCATCGTGATCGACGGTTTCTTCGACGATGTCGAGGGGCCGACGGCGCGAGACCGCGCGTTGATGGCGGCGATGTCCTGGGACGACGCACTGGTGAAGCGCGAGACGGGCGTCACTCAGTTCGTCCTCGGGACGCAAGGAGCCGAGGCGCTCGAGCGCCTGCTCTTCCAGCCGTCCGCAACTGTATGCGGAATCGTCTCCGGGTACGTGGGTGATGGGCCGAAGGGCATCGTCCCGAACCGGGCAGCCGCCAAGCTGGAGTTCCGCCTGGTCCCGCGCCAGACGCCGGACCGCGCACTCGCACTGCTCCGGTCGCACCTCGACCGGCTCGGGTTTCACGATGTCGGCGTTCGGGCGCTGGCCGCCGTTGAGACCGCGAAGACGGATCCCGACAGCGCGATCGCGCGCGCGGTGGTTGCCGCCGCCCGCACGCTCTACGGCGACCCGATCGTCAAACCCACCGAGGAGTACGCCGGCCGTCAGGGCGTGTGGCTGGGGAACCGCCTCGGGATGCCGGGCGTAGGCACGGGCATCGGCCCTCCGGGACACCGCGGGCATGCGACCGACGAGTTTGTCACGGTCGATCACTATGTCAGGGGGATAAAGTTTGCAGCCGCTATCTTCGTACAGTTCGCAGCCCTCTAGTGTCCTGTCGGTCCAGAGCGTCACTAAACTGTTCTTCCGATGGACGCCGCGGGGCTGGGGTGCGTTGCCTGTGTTGGAGGACGCCAGTTTTGTCGTGCGCGAGCGCGAGTTCGTCTCCGTGCTCGGCCCGAGCGGCTGCGGCAAGACCACATTGCTGCGCATCATCGCCGGGATCGAGGTGGCGGATTCGGGCGAGGTCTTGATCGACGACAAGTTGGCGGGACCTCCGGGCCGGGACCGGTGCATCGTTTTCCAGAACTACGGACTGCTCCCGTGGCGCACGGTGCTCGGGAATGTGGAACTCGGCCTGGAAATCCACGGCTTCGACCGAGAGCAACGCCGCATGACCGCACGCAAGTACATCGACCTCGTCGGCCTGTCGGGGTTCGAACGGTATTATCCGCACCAGATTTCCGGCGGAATGCAGCAGCGCACAGGCCTGGCGCGCGCGCTTTCCGTGGAGCCGCGGATTCTTCTCATGGACGAGCCGTTCGCCGCGGTGGACGCGCAGAAGCGCGCGCTGCTCCAGGATGAGCTGTTGCGGATCTGCGAAATGACGGGCACCACGATTCTGTTCGTCACCCACAGCCTCGACGAAGCGGTGTACCTGTCAAATCGAATCCTTGTGTTCAGCGCACGGCCGGGGCGGCTGGTCGCCGAAGTGCCGGTGGAGCTCGCGACGCCGCGCTACGGACGAGATCTGGGGTCCGACGAGGACTTCGTCGAAGTGCGCAGGCGAGTCGCGAAGGTGCTCCACGAAAGGACGGACTACTATGAGCCCAGGCGAGATGCTGCTGCGGTCGATTGACTCCGCGCCCGCGGATGACGGGCTGATCTACGGGCGCACGCCGCCCCGGCGGAAAGGGTTCCGGCTGTCCGACCATCCTCGGCTGGTCCAGGGCGCGATCGCCGCCGCGCTCCTGGCGACGTGGGAGGTGTACGGACGGTCCCTGAACCCAATTCTGTTGAGCTATCCGACAGCGGTGGCCCGGGCGTTCGTCGAGCTGGCCCTAAACGGCCAGTTGCTGCGGGCGCTCGGGCAGAGTCTGCAGCCGCTTGCGGCCGGGTTCTTCCTCGCGGTGATCGTGGGGGTGGTGGTCGGGCTGCTGATGGGGCGCTACAAGCTCTTGCACGAGGGGCTCGATCCATTTCTCACCGCGCTGTATGCCACACCGAGCGTGGCCTTGATTCCGCTGATCATGCTGTGGTTCGGGTTCGGGTTCGCCGCGAAGGTCGTGATCGTGTTCCTCTCGTGCTTCTTCGCGATCGTCATCAACACGTACGCCGGCGTGCGCGACGTTAGCCGGGCATCGGTCGACGTTGTGCGCGCGTACGGCGCCAACGACCGTCAGATCATGACCAAGGTGATCCTGCCGAGCGCGGTCCCGTTCGTGATGGCCGGGATCCGTGTCGCGGTCGGCCGCGGGGTTATCGGCATGGTCGTGGCCGAGTTTTTTACAGCACTTACCGGCCTGGGCGCCCTGATCATCGTGTATTCGAACGCGTTCGCGACCGCCAAGCTGTTTGTTCCGATCCTGGTCCTCTCGGCCCTTGGAGTGGGATTGACGGCGGTGGCGCGGCGGGTCGAATTGCTGTTGGCGCCATGGAAGGAGACCGAGCGGGCCGGCTAGGGCCCGCAACAACGCATAGGGGGGAGGACGGCATGGGACGCCGCACGGCTCACAGGCTCGTGTCGTTGGCGATCGTGATGTGGATGGGGGCCCTCGCGGGTATGGGAACGACGGCCGGGGCGGCTCCCCAGTTGATCAAAGTCCGCTACGGCCTTCCGACTGCCCCGCCCGCGATTACCACTGTCACGCCGTACTTTGCGCTCGCGCGCGGGTTCTTCAAAGAGCTCGGGCTCGATGTGGAGATCGTGCCGCTGCCGGGCTCCGTGACGGTCGTGCGCGCGCTGCTGAGCCGGCAGGTCGACGTGGCCCTGACCGACCCTGCAACCGTCTTTCTCGCGTACGCGAACGGCGCGCCGATCAAGGTCATCTCGGGGCCCGTGGAAAAGGGCACGGACTCACTTGTGGCCGCGGGTTCGATCAAATCCATCGCCGACCTGCACGGAAAACGCTTTGCGATCTCCGAGCCAGGCGGGCAGCAGCACAGCCAGGTGAAACTTTTGGCGGCCAAATATGGGGTGAACCCCGACGACATTCAGTTTCTCTCGGTCGGCGGACCCGTCCCGCGCGTCCAGGCGCTGCTGTCGAACCGCGTGGACGCGACCACGGTGACCATCGCGATTCTGAAACCGGTGCTGGACGCCATCGACCAAGGTTCGGTGCACGTCCTGGCATCGATGGGCGACGAATTCCCAGATTTGGCGACGGCCTACGACATCACGCGGGACGACGTCGTGAAGAATCAGGCGACGATCCTGTCACGGCTCGTGCTGGCGGATATCCGTGGCCTTCGCTGGGCCGCGCAGAACCCCGACGCGGCAACCCTCGTCGTGGCGAAGTACATCCCGGGGGTCGATCCGTCGGTGCTGGTACACGGCGAGCGTGAGATCAGCAAGTTCTACGGAATCAATGGAGGGGTCACCGCGGCCTCGGTGCAAGGCGCGCAGCGGCTTCTCATGCAGCTTGGGGTTGTGCGGAGTGTGGTCGACGCGAACCAGATCCTCGCGCCGCAGTTCATTTCGCTGGCGATGGGGAGTTTGGGATTCGTGCACCGGTAAGCACGCGACGCCTTCGGGCCGGAGCCGTGCGACCGGACGGAACCGCGGAGGGAGGACGGAGCACTGATGGCCGCGTGGGACGATATGCTCACCGATCGCGATCGCCGCGTCATCGAAATGAGCGGGTACGGTACACGCCGGGGGCTCGGGCAGCGCCCCGTGGTGCTCGTGGTGGACGCGCAGCAGCATTTTGTTGGGGTGCGCGGCGACATTTTTGCCTCGATCGCTGCCTATCCGACGAGCGTCGGAGACGAAGCGTGGACGGCGATCGCCCGCATCCAATTGCTGATCGCCGCTGCGCGCTCGTGCGACATTCCGGTGATGTACTCGAAGTCTGGGATCAAGGCGGGCGAGGAGTCGTTCGACAGCTTCGCCCGCAAGCGCAGACCGCCCGACGTGGCTTCCGACACGCCCACGCTGGAGATGCCGATCGTCGCCGAGATCGCTCCGCGGCCTGGTGAAGTCGTCATCGAGAAGCGTTTTCCGAGCGCGTTCTTCGGATCGCCGCTGATGAGCTTCCTGCACTCATACGGGGCGGACACGATCCTGCTTGCCGGTTTCACGACGAGCGGCTGCGTCCGGGCGACCTGCGTGGACGCGATGTCGTATAACTTCCGCGTAGGGATCGTGGCCGACGGATGCGCCGACCGCCTGCACATCGCCCACAAGGCCAGCCTGTTGGATATGCACATGAAATACGGGGACGTCCTGACCGCGGACGAGGTGCTGGGGTACATGAAACGGGTTGGGCGCGCGTCCGCGGCGGCGCCATAGGCAGATGGGATTTCGCGATCTTCGCGAATGGATCGATGCCGTGGGCCGCGCCGGCGAACTGCGGGAGGTCCGGGGCGCGCATTGGGATCTGGAAATAGGGACGATCGTCGATCTCTATCAACGGCGGATGGGCCTGCCCGCGCTGCTGTTCGATGAGATCGCCGACTATCCGGCCGGCTGGCGCGTGCTGGCCAACACGCTGACGAGCCAGTCCCGGGTCGCGCTTACCCTTGGGCTGCCCCTCCAGACAGACGCGCGGGGCATCGTGAACGCGTGGCGGCGGTACGCTCGACAATACCCGACGATCCCGTGCCGGAAGGTCTCAGACGGCCCCGTCAACGAGGTCGTGGAGACCGGCGACCGGGTGGACATTCTCCAGTTTCCGTCGCCGCGATGGCACGCCAAGGACGGAGGTCGATACATCGGCACTGGATGTCTTGTGCTCCAGCGCGACCCAGATTCGGCGTGGGTCAACGTCGGCGTGTACCGCGTCCAGGTCCACGACGGGCGTCGGGCCGGCCTCTACATCTCGCCGGGAAAGCACGGCCGGCTGATCATGGAGAAGTACTGGGCTCAGGGCCGGCCGTGCCCGGTTGCGGTCTCGCTGGGCCACGATCCCCTCGCGTTCTTCGTCGCCGGGTTGGAGGTGCCGTACGGCACCAGCGAACTCGAAGTCGTCGGTGGAGTGCGCGGCGAGCCGTCCGAGGTGCTCCAAAGCGAGTTCACCAACCTGCCGATCCCGGCGCGCAGCGAGGCGGTGCTCGAGGGAGAGATCCACCCGGACGACCGCCGCGACGAGGGTCCGTTCGGTGAGTGGCTCGGGTATTACGCCGGCGGCACGCGGCCGGCCAGCGTCATCCGGGTGACCGCGGTTCGCCGTCGGCGAGACCCCATCATGATGGGGAACTTGCCGGCCAAACCTCCCAACGACGACACGTACTATCGCGGATTCCTTCGGGCCGCAGCCGTTTGGGGCGAACTGGAGGGTGCCGGCATCCCGGGCATCTCGATGGTCTGGTGCCACGAGGCGGGCGGTTCGAGGATGTTCACGATCATCGCGCTGCGACAGATGTACGCCGGGCACGCGAAGCAGACCGCGCTGGTCGCCGCCCAGTGCCATGCCGGCGCCTACGCCAATCGCTGGACGGTCGTGGTGGATGACGATGTGGACGCCACCAACACGAATGAGGTGCTGTGGGCGATGTGCAGCCGCGTCGATCCGCGGGAGGACGTCGATGTCCTTACCGGTGGGTGGAGCACGCCGCTGGATCCCATGAGCTATCCGCCCGACCGTCGCAATCTGAACGCGCGTCTTGTCGTTGATGCGTGCCGCCCGTTCGGACGCGAATTCCCTGAGGTGTGCACGGCGGGTCCCGAGGTCCGAGCCGAGATCGTCGCGCGCTGGCGCGACCGCCTGCCGGAGATCGCCGACTGAGACCGCGAGGGGGGTGTACGTGATGACGTTCGGCCTGCGGCGATGGATCGTGTGCCTCATTGCGCTGGTCTCATCGTCGGCAGCGTTGTCCCACGGCATGCCGGTGGGAAGCGCCGCAGCCCCGTCGACCAGGGTCGTCTACGGCCTGCCGACCGCGCCACCCGGGCTCCCCGGAGGCATCGAGCCGTATTTCGCACTCGAGCGCGGGTTCTTCAAGCAGGAAGGTCTGGACGTGGAGATCGTGCCGCTGCCGGGATCTGTGACGGTCGTGCGCGCGCTGCTGAGCCGGCAGGTCGATATCGCCCTGACCGATCCGGCCACCGTGTTCCTCGCGTACGCCAACGGTGCGCCGATCAAGATCATTTCTGGGCCCGTGGAACGGGCCACCGATGTCGTGGTGGCCGCCGGAGTGATCACGTCGGTCGCTGACCTGCGCGGAAAGCGCTTTGGGATCTCCCAGCCGGGTGGTCAAACACACAACGAGGTGAAGCTTCTCGCCGCCAAGTATGGCGTGAACCCGGACGACATCCAATATCTGGCGATTGGAGGACCCGTGCCCCGGGTTGACGCGCTGCTCGTGAACCGGGTGGATGCGACCTCGCTCACCATCGCCGTGGTGAAGCCGGTGCTCGACGCCATTGATGCGGGCAAGGTACATGTGATCGCTTCGTTGGGCGACGAGTTTCCCGATCTCCCGACAGCATACGACATTACCCGCGACGACGTGATCAGGGAACGGCCGGCGATTCTGTCCCGACTTGTGCGCGCGGACATTCGCGGCTACCGTTGGGCGGCGCAGAATCCCGACGCCGCGGCGCAGATCGTCGCAAAATATATTGCGGGGCTCGATCCGGCGCTCGCCGCGCGCGGTGTGCGGGAGGTGAGCCGGTACTACGGGGTCAACGGCGGCGTCTCGGCCGCCTCTGTCGCGGGGGCGCAACGGTTGCTCGTCCAACTGGGGATCCTGCGCGGCGTCATCGATGTCAACCAGATCTTCACGCCGCAGTTCGTGACGCTTGCACTGGGAAGTCTCGGTGTCATGCCGCGATAGGCCGCGGCTCAGTCGTTCGCTTCGGCGTCCGGTTCCGCATTTCTCGAAGGAGAGCAATTGTGCGCGGTGGAAACATATGTGAGGCAAACCTGTATCCCGTATCCAACCCGCGGGGTCCACTGACAGGAGGCGGTCAATGGCAGTAGACCTGATCGTCGCGAACGGTACCATCGTGAGTTCGGCCGCGAGCTATCGCGGTCACGTGGTGATCAAGGACGGCAAAGTCCACGAAATCATGGTGCGGGACGATCTTCCCGAGACCAAGCGGACGATCGACGCGACGGGCCTGCACGTGCTCCCCGGACTCATTGACCCACATGTGCACTTCCGCGTGCCGGGCCTCGACTACAAAGAAGACTTCGACACCGGCTCTCAGGCGGCGGCCGCGGGCGGTATCACGACCATCATCGACATGCCGAACGTCGTCCCGCCGACGTCGAACGTCGAGGGGTTCCACGCGAAGGTCGCCTGCGCCAAAGGGACTTCGTACGTCGACTACGGCATTTACGCCGTGATCATCGAGGGCAACAGCAAGGAGATCCTTCCGCTCGCCGACGCGGGTGTCGTCGGATACAAGATCTTCCTCGGGGAGACCGTGGGCAACATCCCGGCGCCGCAGGACGGCGAAATCATCGACGCCTGGCGCATCATGGTACGGACGGGTCTGCGGTGCGGCGTGCACGCCGAAGACAACAGCATCATCCTCTACCTTCGGAAGAAGCTTCAGGACCAAGGCCGGAAAGATCCTCTGGCCCACCTGGAGTCGCGGCCGTCCGTCGCGGAGGCCGAGGCCATCTCCCGGGCGATTCTGTTCGCGCGCGAGGCGAAGAGCAAGTTGATGATCTACCATATGAGCGCCGCCGAAGGCGTCGATCTGGTCCGGCGCGGCAAGGACAGCGGCGTCGACGTCATGGGGGAGACGGGACCGCACTATCTCATCATGGAAGGCGAGGACATGGTGCGGATGAACCTCGGGTCCATGCTGAAGATGAATCCCCCGGTGCGGTCGCGGGAGCACGCCGAGGCGCTGTGGCGCGGCCTGCTCGACGGGACGATCGAGGTTATCGGGACCGATCACTCGCCGCACACCCGGGAAGAAAAAATGTTCGACAATCCCATGGGCGACATCTGGAAGGCGATCCCGGGCTGGCCCGGCGTGGAGACCAACGTGCCACTCATGTTGACGCAGGTCAACGCCGGACGGATGAGCCTCAATCAATACGTCAAGGTGCAGGCGGAGGGCCCAGCGCGGGCGTGGAACCTGTGGCCGCGCAAGGGGCACCTCGGCCGGGGCGCCGACGGCGACATCACGATCGTCGACATGCGAAAGGAAGGCACGATCGACCAGGACCAGCTGCACAGCAAGAGCAAGCTGACGCCGTTCCACGGGTTCCGCGTCAAGGGCCTGCCCGTCTACACGATCGTTCGCGGCAACGTCGTGATGGAGAACGGCGAGGTCGTCGGGAAGCCGCGGGGGGAGCTGCAGACGCCGATCGTTTAGTTGCCCCGACGCCCGCGAGGGGGGAGACACGCCGAATGGACACGCTGGTGGGAATCGGAACCTCCTGGCAGATCGGATGCGCCCACGGCGAGCAGCTTGCCGAGGCCGTCGCCGCAAACCTCGGTCTCTTCTGGCGGCGCGTCGCGGCCGCCGGGATGGACCGCGGGGCGCTGCGGGCCGGCGCCCTCGCGGAGGAGCGGCGCGCGCTGGCCGATGCCCGGTGCGAGGAGATCGCCGGGATCGCCTCCGCGGCCCGGGTCGGGTACCCTGACTTGCTCGCGTACAACATGTACCATGGGCGGGTCTACCCTGAGGAGTGCACCGTGATGTGGGCGCTGCCGGACGCGACGGCCGGCGGACGGACGCTGTTCATGAAGAACAGCGACAAGATCGGCCGCGAGGACATGGTCGGCCCGAACTTCTACAAGAACAAGGAAATCAACATCCTCGTGGCACTGCGCCAGTCGGGGAAGCCCGCCATCATCGGCGTCGGCCAGGCGGGCGGTACGGGCCTCAAGATGGGCATCAACGACCGCGGCGTGTGCGCTGGAACCAACATCGCGCGGACGTACGAGCTGCGCACCCGGGCCGTGACGTCGACGCAGGAGCGGGCGGTGGACCGGGCCCAGCTGGCCCGGGACGGGCTCGAGCTCACCGCGGCGATGTTGGCCACGCAGGCGATGGTCGCCCGCGTCGCGGAGTCGCCGATGGCGACCCCCGGGAACCTCGAATTTGTGGACTCCACGCGCGCGTGTGTGATCGAGGGCTCGTACGATCGCGTGGCCGTGCAGGCGTACGACAAGGGCGCCGGGTCTAGGACCAACCGGTTCGTCACGCTGCAGGAACTCAACGATCCCAAGGATCTCTCGTCCTATTGCCGCTTCGTGCGGACGCAGGAGCTGCTCGGGGCCGTGTCGGGCCGGTTGACGCTCGACGATTTTGTGTCGTTCACCCGTGACCACGCCAACGGTCCGGGACCGAACTCGATCTGCCGTCACCACGACGACGTCCGGTCGGAGACCACGCAGTCCGCGCTGGTCGGCGAGATCAACGGAGCTTCGCCGGCGGACAGCGTCGTCCGGGTGGCCCTCGGCAAACCGTGTCATGCGTGGCGGCACGCCGACGGGCACATCGAGCTCACGCTTCGCTTCCGGGTCGAGGATATCCCGGAGGGACTCCGCACCGGCGAAGTGTGGAAGCGGTACTGGACCGAGGAGCCGTTCGAGGCGGCGCCGGCCGCGATGGGTAAGGTATCCGCCTGAGCAGAGGCACCGCACGTTGAAGTTCGAGAAGGAGCTCACGGTGGGCGTGCCTCCCGACCGCGTCTGGGCATTCCTGTGGGATGTCGAACGGGTGACCAAGTGTCTGCCGGGATGCCGCGAGGCTCGCACCGTGGTGCCGCACGAGCGCTACGAGTGCGTCGTCAGCGAGCGCGTCGGCCCGTTCAAAGTGCAGTTCCCTCTGGACATTCAAGTGCTCGAGGTCGAGGAGCACCGCCGCCTGAAGGCACAGGCCGCCGGTCGGGACTCGGCGATGGGCAGCTCGCTCAAGGTCATCCTCGACCTCACGCTCGAAGGTACGGACTCGGGGTCCAAGCTCAAGATCACGTCCGACACGAGCATCCTCGGAAAATTGGGGACCCTCGGATATGGGATCATCCAGCACAAGGCGGACGGCATCATGACGCAGTTTGCAGATGCCGTCAGACGAGAGCTGGAGACCGCGGGGTAAGCGGGACGAGCAGGCGGATCACGAGACGCCGGCCGGGCCTCGTCACGATCCTGACCACCGCCGACCTCGCCGTTATCGAGTGCTCTCAGCCGATTGAGGAATACTGGCGCTACGTCAGGCGCGTGTTGGGGTCTCGCGGCCACGCTTGCGGGATGGAGGCTGAGTGACGGTCTCGTTCTTTCGGCGCCGCGATCCGTTGGAACCAGGCGGCGGCGCCGGCTGACTGCGGGCGACGCGCGCCTGTCCGAAAAACGCCCGCCGGGCGTTTGCCACGTGAAGCCGGGCGGCCTGCTCCGCGGCGTCGGGATCGCGCCCGGCAATGGCCTCGAACATCGCCGCATGTTCGGCCCGGATCTCGTCCGCCCGGCCGTGCCGGGTGAGCGAGATCATCTTGCCGTGCTCGATGTACTCGGCGTATTGGGTCAGGATGCCGACCAGGCGCCGGTTCCGCCCCATTCGGTACAGCAGCTCGTCGAACTGCGTATGGATCTGCGCCGCCCGTTCGAAGTTGTTAGCCTGCGATGCCTCGTTGATTTGTTCGAGCAGCCGCCCGAGCTCGCTCAACTCTTCGTCGGTGGCGTGCTGGGCCGCCAGCCGGGCAGCGAGGCCCTCCAGCACTTCCCGGGTCGCGTAGATCTCGTCGATATCCTGGCGGGAGAACCCGGTCACGATGACCCCGCGGCGCGACTGATACCGCACCAGTCCTTCGATCTCGAGCTTCCGAATCGCTTCGCGCACGGGGGTCCGGCTGACCTTGAACTGCTCGGCCAGATCTTCTTCGATCAGCTTCTGTCCGGTCTCGAGGCGTCCCGTGATGATCAGATGCCGAAGATGATTGAACAATAGCTCGCGAATGTTCTTGTAATCGCCCCGCCGGAGCGCGTCGATATGCGCTTCGATAGCCGTCTCCATCCGCGCCTCCGGTCTCCCGCCCACGCAGGCGACGCACTAGTCGCTTTGAGGAACGCGCGCTCTACGGGCAGTATACACTAACTGTCGCGCTTTTGGGCGCGGCGGGCGCGCCTGCGGGCTGGCTCATCTTATTGGCACCATCGAAGTAGGCGGAATGAACAGCGCTGCGGCGCCAAAGTGTGAGTGGAGGGATCGAGAGATTTCCGGTCGAAGACGCATCGCGTCACGGTGGGAAGCGACGGGTGTCGGGGTCGCAAGAATTGTATCCCGTATACAATCCCGCCGGATCGTCGCCAATTCGCCGAGGAACGGTACGGAGGCACATCTCGTGTTGCGACGGTTCGAACTGCATCAACCCGCGACAGTCCAGGAAGCGAGCCGGCTTCGCGGTCGATATGGCGACGATGCCGGATTTTACGCCGGAGGCACGGAGTTGCTGCTCGTCATGAAAGAAGGGCTGCTCCGGTACGGACATTTAGTCGATCTCAAGACGATCCCCAGGCTCGACGGCATTGTCCACGACGCCGGCTCGAACACATTGCGGATCGGCGCCGTCGCGACGCACACGTCTGTCGAGCGCTCGCCGGTGGTGGCGCGCCACTTTCCGCTTTTGGCCGAGGTCGAGCGCGCGGTCGCGAACGTGCGCGTTAAGAATGTGGGCACGATCGGCGGCAACCTATGTTTCGCGGAACCGCACGCCGACCCGGGGACGCTGTGCGTCGCGTGCGAGGCGATCATGCATCTCGAAGGGCCCGCGGGATGCCGGGAAGTTCCGGCTGGCGAGTTCTTCCTCGATGCGTACGAAACGGCCCGCGGGGCGGATGAGGTGTTGACGGAGGTTCGCCTGCCGGTTCCCGGGCCGCACACATGCGGCGCCTACATGAAGTTCGGATTTCACGAGCGCCCGACGCTGGGCGTCGCGGTTCTGCTGATGCTGGACACCGGTCACGCGCACGTCGCGGAGGCGCGGGTGGCGGTCGGGTGCGTTCATCCCCGTCCCACGCGCCTACGGGAGGTGGAGGTCAAGATCAAAGGGCGGACGGTCGCCGACGTGCTCCGGACGCTCGACGAGATCTCCCAGGCGGTGGACGGTACCATCACCCCGACAGACGACCTGCACGGGTCCGCGGAATACAAGACGGAGATGACCAAGGTATTCGTGCGCCGTGCAATCCGGACCGCCTGCGCGCGCTTTGACGGAGGGCACCTGTCATGACGGTGGCCGCTGCCGGCGGAAACGCCCGGCCGACAATGGACGTGGCAGTCACGGTAAACGGGCGCCGGCACGTCCTGAGGATCGAGCCGTGCGACCTGCTGGTCGACACGCTCCGCGACCAACTCGGACTCACCGGCACGAAGCGGTCCTGTGACGTGCAGGTGTGCGGGGCATGCACGGTACTCGTCGGGGGAGCACCGGTGAGTGCGTGTACGTATCTGACGTACGAGGCGCGGGACAAGGAGGTCCTGACGATCGAGGGGCTGGCGCAGGGCGACGCACTGCACCCGATGCAGCAGGCATTCATCGACCACGCCGCGCTCCAGTGCGGGTTCTGCACCCCGGGGATGATCCTCGCCGCGACCGCGCTCGTGCGGGAGCATCCTCGCCCGTCCGTCGCCGCGATCAAGCACTACATGCGCGGCAACATCTGCCGCTGCACGGGCTACAAGAAGATTCTCGAGGCCATCCAGGCCGCCGCCGAGGTCATCGCCCGGGACGGGGAGCGGTAGACGTGCCGGAGTCCCGGCCTCCTTGTCGTAAGCAGAGATGATGCCGGCGCGCGGAGACTCTCCCAAACCCCAGGTCCGGGACGTTTCGGTGATGTCCTTTAACGATCGCACCGCAACCCGGACGGGCGGGACGAAGGTTGAGGAGCTGCGGCGCGGGGCGGTCGGCCGATCCGTCGTTCGGCACGACGCGCGGGAGAAGGTGACGGGTGCCGCCGAGTTTGCGACGGATGTGCGGCGGCCCGAAATGGCCCACGGCAAAGTCTGGCGGAGCCCGGTACCGCACGCACGCATTCTTCGAATCGACACCGCCGCGGCGGAGCAGGCCCCCGGGGTCATTTGCGTTGTGACTCGGGAGGATTTTGCGGGCATCGATCCCTACTATGGGCCGGTGTACAAGGACCAGCCGATTCTTGCGATCGACCGCGTCCGGTACGAGGGGGAGCCGGTCGTCGCCGTCGTCGCGCGGACCGAGCGGGAGGCCGAGGCGGCGGTCGAGTTGGTCCACGTGGAACTAGAGCCGCTCCCGTACGTCACCTCGCTCGACGAGGCCATCGCCCCCGGCGCGCCCCTGGTTCACGAGACGCTGCGACAGGCCGGGCAGTTTCGGGACCTTGCGGCGCTCCGCCCGGTGGAGGGAACGAACATCTGCCACCTCTGGCAGTACGAGCGGGGATCCGCTGACATGCTCCTTGCCGGCGAGCGGCTCTTCGACGATACCTTTGTGTTTCCGATGGTGCACCATCTCTCGATGGAGCCCCACGTCATGATCGCGGAAGCGGACGGCGACCGCATCACGCTGTGGGGCGCGACGCAGCACCCGTTCCCGGTCCGCTATGAGCTGGCCCAAATGTTCGACGTGCCCGTCGCGTGGGTGCGGATCGTCGTCCCGTTCATCGGCGGGGCCTACGGCAACAAGTCCTATACGAAGATCGAGCCGCTTGCGGTCATGATGGCCCGGAAGGCGCGTGTCCCGGTGCGTTTCGCGCTGACCTCTGCGGAGGCGTTCAGGACCGTTCGGGGCCCCGGCGCGCGATGCCGGATTCGGACCAAGGTCAATCCCGACGGTACGATCCTGGCCCGCCATCTGGAGGTTCTCTTCCAGGCCGGCGCGTATGCCGACGTCGGGCCCCGCGTGGCGCAGAAGGCAGGGTACACCGCGGGCGGGCCGTACCGGATCCCGCATCTTCGGATCGACAGTTGCGCGGTGTACACGAACACCGCGCCGAGCGTGGCGTTCCGCGGCTACGGGGTCCCGCAGCTCACGTGGGCATACGAGGCCCAACTGGACGCGATCGCCGCAGCACTGGGTATCGATCGGGTCGAGATCCGCCGCCGCAACCTGCTGCGGAAAGGCGAAGAGGTCATGCCGGGGGACCGGCCCGCGGATGGCGACTTCATCGAGGGGCTGGAGCGGGCCGCCGCTGCCATCCGGTGGACGTCTCGTGGGGAGCCGGCAGAAGGGCGTGGTGTAGCGTGCACCATCAAGGCCCCGCTCGCGCCGAGCGTGTCGACAGCCATCGCCCGGCTGCACGCGGATGGCTCGGTGGGCGTGCTGTGCGGTACGGTCGAGATCGGCCAGGGCGCTCGCACGGTGATGGCGCAGATTGCGGCGGAGGAGCTCGGCATGTCGACCGACCGCGTCCGCGCCGTGATGGTGGATACGCAAGCATCCCCGTATGATCAGGCCACGAGCAGTAGCCGCTCGACGACGATGACAGGACAGGCGGTCCAGACCGCCGCGCGGGACCTCCGCGGCCAAGTTATTGCCATCGCCGCGCGGCTCCTTGAGGTCAATCCTGAGACGATTCAGGTGCGCGACGGGCGCGTGTGGGCCGGGACCACATCGCTGGGTCTCAACGAGATCATCGCCCGACACTACGGACTGCCGGCGGGCGAGCTGATCGGGCGGGGCACGATCCGCGGAGAGCGCGGTGGTTTGCTCGGCGGCATCGTGCCGTTCTGGGAAGCGGCGTCGGCCGCGGTCCGCGTGCGCGCCGACCCCGAAACCGGCCACGTGCGCGTGCTGGACTACGTCTCCGTCGCGGACGTGGGCCGCGCGATCAACCCGCAGCAGTGTGAAGGACAGGACGAGGGCGGGGCCATGATGGGGCTAGGGCATACGTTCTTCGAGGAAATGCGGTACGAGGACGGTCAGCTGCTGAACGGTAGCCTGGTCGACTACCGCGTCCCGCAATTCGACGATGTACCGGACGCGCTGCAGTCCATCCTCGTCGAGAATGGCGACGGGACGGGCCCGTTCGGCGCCAAAGGCATCGGTGAGGGAGGGCTGATTCCGACGTCGCCGGCGGTGGCCTCCGCGATCTGGGAGGCAACCGGGGCGCGCCTGCATGAGTTGCCGATGACGCCGGAGCGCGTCTGGCGGGCGCTGAGGCGAACACGCCCCCGTGCGAGTGAGACGCGAGCGGAGCGATGATCGACCGAATGTCGAACGCAGCGATGTTGGTGGTGGTCGGGCGGCCCGCCCCGCGTGTGGACGCCGTGGACAAAGTGACCGGGCGCACGGTGTATGTGTCGGAGTTCGCCGTGCCGGGCATGCTCGAGGCGCGGATTCTCCGCAGTCCGGTGCCGCATGCCCGAATCGTCCGGATCGACGCCTCCCGTGCCGAAGCGCTTCCCGGTGTGGTCACGGTGTTGACCGCCGCGGATGTGAAGGACATCGATCCGTACTACGGCATGGCATTCAAGGACCAACCGCTCGTGGCTATCGAGCGCGTCCGCTACCAGGGCGAGCCGCTCGCCGCGGTCGCTGCCGTGGATGCGCGGACAGCGGAGGGGGCGCTCGAGTTGATCACAGTGGAGTACGACGAACTGCCCGTTGTGGCGACTATCGACGACGCGCTCACCGCCGACAGCCCGCGGCTGCACGCCGAACTCAGGCCGAGCGGGGCCTTCCGCGATCTGCGTTCGCTCCAGCCAGTCCCGGGCACGAACATCTGTCACACATACCGTCTGCGCCGGGGGGACGTGGCCGCGGCATTCGCCTCGGCGGACGTCGTGATGGAGGACGTATACACACTTCCTCCCGTGCAGCACTATTCGCTCGAGTCATTCGTCGCGATCGCCTCCTGGACGCGGGACGGGCTCGAGG
Organism: bacterium; assembly: GCA_035703895.1. Classification (NCBI taxonomy): domain Bacteria; species bacterium. The sequence goes on from DASSXJ010000164.1 coordinate 25,922, forward strand.
TCTGGTCCTCTACGCAGCATCCGTTCCACGTCCGCCGGGAGCTGGCGCAGATGTTCGGGCTCGCGCACCAGGCGGTCCGCGTGCATGCACCGATGATGGGCGGGGCGTTCGGACAAAAGTGTTACACAAAACTGGAGCCTCTCGCCGCCGCCCTGGCGCGAAAGGCGGACCGGCCGGTCCGGGTGGCGCTCACGATTCCCGAGGCGTTCCTCACGCTGACGCGGCACGGCGCCCGGGTGCACATCAAGACTGCGGCTCGCCGCGACGGCACGCTCGTGGCGCGCAAGGCCGAATTGTGGCTCGACACCGGTGCCTATGCGGACGTCGGGCCGCGCGTCACCCAGAAAGCCGGCTACCGGTCGATCGGCCCCTACCGGTGGGCCGACCTCGAGATCGATGCGTACTGCGTCTTTACCAACAAAGTGCCCGCCGGTGCCTTTCGTGGCTACGGCGGTCCCCAGGCCGGCTGGGCGGGGGAGTCGCAGATCACCGAGCTCGCCATCGCCCTAGGACTCGATCCCGTTGAGCTGCGCCGCCGCAATCTGCTGGGCCTAGGGGAGAAATACGATCGTGCGGATACCCCGCTCGACGGCGACATCAGAGCGCAGGTCGACTGCGTGGAACGCGTCCTCGCCGCACCCGGTGCGGTCGCCGAGGGCCGCGGCCGCGGGATCGCCGTGGGGTTCAAGGACGGCGGCGGGACGCATACGGTCTCCAACTCAATCGTGCGCCTGCACGCCGACGGCAGCGCGACAGTTGGCGCCGGCAGCGTGGAGATCGGTCAGGGGGCGCGCACCGTGATGGCACAGATCGCAGCGGAGGCGCTCTCGCTTCCGCTCGATCGGGTCCACGTGCCCGAGCCCGACACGGACATCACGCCGTACGATCAGGGCACGAGCGCCAGCCGGTCCACGACGCTGATGGGATACGCCGTCTGGCAAGCCGGCCTCGACGTTCGGCGTCAACTCACGGACATCGCCGCGGAGGCATTCGAGGCCCCCCCCGATGTGGTGCGTCTCGCAGACGGTGTTGCGTCTGCCGGGCCGCGCCGCATGACCTATGCGGAGCTTATCGCGCGCCACTTCGGCATGCCCGGCGGTGAATTGATCGGCACCGGGGTGTTCCGCCCCGGCACGTTTACCGGTCCTCTCGGCGGCTCGACCGCCTTCTGGGAGATGGGGGTGGGTGGCGCTGAGGTCGACGTGGATGTAGAGACAGGGGAGGTCCGGCTGGCCCGGTACATCTCAACCGCCGACGTCGGTCGCGCCATCAACCCCGCGCTGTCTGAGGGACAGGACGAAGGCGCGGCGATGCAAGGGATCGGGCATGCGCTTCGGGAGGAGTTGGTGTTCGAGCACGGACAGCTCCTCAACGGGGGGATCATCGACTACACGGTCCCGACCATGGAGATGTTGCCCGATGAGTTCGCTTCAATCCTGTTTGAAAACGGCGGCGGCCCCGGACCCTACGGCGCCAAGGGGATCGGCGAAGCCGGCATCGTCGCGCCGGCGCCGGCGATTGCCGCGGCCCTGTATGCGGCCACCGGCGTGTGGGTGCGGGACCTGCCGCTGACGCCAGAGCGCGTGTGGCGTGCGCTTCGAGCCGCGCGCGAGGCGCGAAGCGCACGCTGAGAGGTCCCGCAGATCAATATAAATCGACTGCGAAACTCTAAGATGCGTCAGGAAAGGAGCGAACCGTGTCGATTCTTGTCATTCAGCACCCTGTCAAGGACTTCCAGGCTTGGAAGAAGGCTTTCGATAGCGATCCAGCTGGGCGCGCGGAAAACGGCGTCACCCGACACGCGATCTACCGCCCTCACGACGATCCCAACTATGTTGTCGTGAACCTGGAGTTCCCCTCGCGTGAGCAGGCACAGAAATTCCTCGACCGTCCTGCACTGCGCCAGGCATGGAAAGGCTTCCTGGGGCTGGACTTTGAGACGCTGGGCGGCGGTAGCCATCTCCGGTCGCGCCTCGGTGCTGAGCAATTTCAAGCACGAATCCTCGACGAGATCGAGCGAGTCGACTACTAAAGCAAGTTAAGGCCACGCCATGAGCGCAAACTTACACTGGGGAAAGTCCATTGTTCTGAACGGCAATTCGCTGGAGCGTCGCCAGGCGAGGACGGGGCCTTCGAGTGGACTGCTCATCGAGAAAGTTCTGTTATGAGGGAGGAAGACGATGATTCAGTATCGGACGGATTATGAATAAACAGGACACGCCTGGCGTCATCGCCCCACCGCCGCTAATCTACCTCGCAGCCTTAATCATCGGGCTGGGCCTCGGGTACCTTGCCCCTACGTCGTTCCTTCCGCGTCATCTCGCATTCGGACTTGGCGCCGTCCTCGTCCTGATCGGCGCGTTGATTCTCGTCCCCGCCAGACGAGTGATGCTACAAGCTGGGACAGCCATTAGACCGACCGAACCGACGACCGTGCTCGTCATTACGGGACCATTTCGTTTCACCCGCAATCCCTTGTACCTTAGCGTCACGCTCTTTTACCTGGGTATCGCTTTTGCGCTTCAATCGCTCTGGGCGCTTGCGCTGTTGGCGGTTGTGCTGGCCGTAATGCAACGCGGAGTCATTGACCGCGAGGAACGCTACCTTGAACGAAAGTTTGGCCCAGACTACCTTCGATACAAAGAGCGGGTGAGGCGCTGGATTTAAGAATTGCGGCTGATGGTCAAGTGTGTTTCCGGTGAAGTGGAAATGGGCGCTCCCATGAAAGCGCTTGTCCAGAGCACATACGCTGGACCCTGTGGTCAGTCTCCCATCGGTGCCCCTGAGTAATGCCGGGCACACATTATACGAATAGGACTCAATTACTGCACCGAGATGATTAGGGAAGCATCAGCGGGGAAATAATATGATTAGGGGGTTTTGCGAGGGAGATGATCGTCTATGCTGGACCTACTCCTGGAGAAAACCGCGAGGACCCCGGCAGGACCGATCCACGTCCGCGTTCATGATACCGTGCCCATCGTTGAAGTGACCGGCGACCTCGATCTTGGGGAAGTTCGCGCCTTCGACGATGCCCTTCAGGGGGCCTCACGCTCGAGTTCCAGAGACGTGATTGTGTCGCTCGAGAAGACGGAATACTTCAACAGTGGCGCGGTGCGCCTCATTATGCGTTTGGCCAAACGTCTCTCGGAGGAGAACCGCCACCTGCTCCTCGTCGCGCCTCGGAACCGGACGCCGAGGCGGGTGTTGGACATCGTGTACATGACATCAGATCTGCTGCCGTTCGAGTCGGTTGAGGAGGCCCTAGCAGCCGTGGCGGGCTGATCCCAGCGGTCTTCCTGTCGCGGTCACGGAAAGAGGATCGAAGAGGCTCGAGTTCAGGGTTACTCTACCGAGACCACATCCAACACCTCCTCCGGGCTGGTGATCCCGAGCGCGACCTTCTCGAGGCCGTCCTGGCCGAGCGTCCACATGCCGGCCTGCTCGGCCGCCTCCTTGACTTCCGACACGGTGGCGTGCCTGGCGACCAGCGCCCGGATCGTGTCATCGACGAGCATGATCTCGAAGAGTCCGGTGCGGCCCTTGTAGCCGATTGTGTTGCAAAACTCGCACCCAACCGGCCGGAAGATGCGGGCCTCGTGCGCACCGGGACCCGTGGCGCCCCCCAGCCTCTGGAGCACTTCGGCCGGCAGCGGATGCGGTTGCTTGCACCTCTCGCAGAGGACCCGGACGAGACGCTGCGCGATCACGCCGATCAGCGACGAGGCGACCAGAAACGGCTCGATCCCCATGTCGATCAGCCGGGTCACCGCCCCTGGGGCGTCGTTGGTGTGCAACGTGCTCAGCACCAGGTGGCCGGTGAGGGCGGCATGAATAGCAATTCGGGCGGTCTCCTCGTCCCGGATCTCGCCGACCATGATGATGTCTGGATCTTGGCGTAGGAACGAGCGCAGGCCGGTCGCGAAGGTCAGCCCGGCCTTTGGGTTCACCTGCACCTGATTGATCCCGGTGAGCTGATATTCCACGGGATCCTCGATCGTGATGATGTTGGACTCCGTGGAGTTGAGCCGATTGAGGATGGTGTACAGCGTCGTCGTCTTCCCGCTCCCCGTCGGGCCGGTGAGCAGGACAATCCCGTAGGGCTTTGTGATCATCGTCTCGAAGTGCCGGCGATTCTCGGCGAGGAGGCCGATCTTCTCGATCCCGACCAGGGTCGGGTTCTTGTCGAGGATCCGCAGGACGACTTTCTCACCGAACACCGTTGGGATCGTGCTTACGCGCAGGTCGATGTCGCGGTGCTCCACCTTGAGCTCGATCCGCCCGTCCTGCGGAAGCCGCCGCTCCGCGATGTCCATGTCCGCCATGATCTTCACGCGGGAAATGATGGCCGCCTTGATGTGGGTGGGCGGCGTCATCACGTTGTAGAGCGCGCCATCGATCCGGTAGCGTACGCGCACCCGGGTTTCTTGGGGCTCGATGTGAATGTCGCTTGCGCGCTGCCGGATCGCCTGCAGGATGATGGAGTTGACGAGGCGGACCACCGGGGCCTCGTCCACCAGGGTGCGCAACCTCGCGAGTTCCATCTCCTCGGGATCGGCCTTGATCTCCTTGATCAGGGCCTGGATGCTTTCGTCCAATGCAGGATACTGGGCCAGCATCCGCTGGAAGCTGTCGAGCGCAATGACCATGGGCTCGATCTCGTGGCCGAGAAAATGGCGGACGTCATCGAGGGCCACCACGTCGAGGGGGTCGACCATTCCGACGCTTGGCGTGCCGTTGCGAATGCCGAGGGGGAGCACCTGGTAGCGGCGCGCAAGGTGCTCCGGCAGGGCGAGCAGGGCCTGCTCGTCGGGGATGATCTCGTCAAGGTCCGCGAACTCGAGCCCCAATTGCGTGGCAATCGCCTGACTGATCCCTTTTTCTGTCCCGACCCCCATGCTCAGGAGCACCCGACCCAGGCGCTCGGGGGTCTGCTTCTGCCGCTCCACCGCCTCAGCGAGCTGCACCGATGTAATCACGCCAGCCTCGATCAACACCTCACCCAGTAACTTCCGGCGATGCGGCATCCTGACCCTCACTCCGTCTCCTGTGGGCTGTGATCCTCGTGCGTGCGGCTTCCATGCCAGGCGTTAGTGCACCTGCTGCCACGACACGATTGCGATCCCTTTCCCAAACGCCGTGAGGGCGAGCGGATCAAGCCGGATCACGACGCGTGCGTCCCTCATCGTGAAGCTGGGATTCGCCGTCCCCGTAGTGTCGTGGTACATGGCCCCGATCTGATCGACGGACGCCTGCGGTCCGAGCGCCATCCCATCCCGAGTGTAGACCAGCCCATCGACGACAAGCCCGCTGCCCTCGCACATCACCAGACGCCCGGACCCCGTGGTCTCGCCTCCACCGGTGCAGGCCTGCCCCGATGCTCCGCCGGCCGGCGGCTGTCCGAAGACGAGGATGCCGGGCGTCCGGCGGCCGGATACGGTGGTGAGATCATGTCGGTTGATGAGCGTGACTTGCTTAGGAATGACGAGGTCGCCTCCCACGGCCAAGGTCACATTGCCGGCGGACCCTCCCAGGTCCACGCTCCGAAACACATTCAGGGTGCCATCGACAAAGACCGTGCCGCGCAGGTGCTCACCCGGGTGTGCCTCCAGGTACGACAGAATTCTCGAGATCTCACCAAACGTATAGAGCGAGTCCCGCTTCCCCCGCCACCCCGCACGCGCATTGAGCGCGGCGTTCGCGACATTTCGTTCGGCCTGGACCCTGAAGGTGAAGGCATCGAGGCCCAGGAGAGGCACCGTCTCCTCTCTGAACCCCCTCACATACACACTCCGCAGATCATTGGCCTCGCGGAGATCGGCCACCCCAGGGACATCGGTCACTCGGTTTCCCACGGTGACACACGCATACGGGGTCCCACACCGATTCGGGGTGGGCCCGGCCGCCGGCCGAGCCTTGATGAGGTCCCCCAACGCGCCGAAGACCCACGGAGCCGGATCGTCCGTAGGTGTGGGATTGTATTGGGGGCGTTCGGAAAAACCGAACAGCGCGTAGTCGGGGAACGTGCGCTCGCGCACCGATACCATGTCGATCGTATCTTCGCTCAGGGCATTCAAGCGAACATCGTTGCCGGCGAAATTGATCTCCCTAAACGAGCCGAGATTTCCCCCCATCCCGGGTGTGCCGATCTGATACGGTGCAAGGTAGGTGCGCGACGTTCCCTCGAACTGCACCTGGGATACTCCAAAGAGCGCGGTCAAGAATGGCGTTCCGGGCACACCGCAGGCACGCACCCGCGAGGAGATTGTTCTGTTGAGATACGCCACCTGGCCGACGGCCTCAAGCGTCTTGAGGCCGGCCCCGCACGCCGTCTCGGGCCCGGTACCGGGATCCGCCCAATACGTGAACCGGCCGCCCCCGAACGACGCTGCCACGCCTTCGGCCGGCGTCGCGTACGCCGACGGATCGGCCGCTGCGGACACCTGCACCTTGGCTTCCTCGAGACCGGCTTGGGCGATATAGAAGGCGCGGGCCACGGCGTACTGAATGGCGGCGTGGGCCATATCGGTCGTCATCAAGCCGATCAGGGAGATGCTGATCAAGCTGACAAGGGTGGCGACGACCAGGAGCGCAAGCATCGCCAGCCCGCATTCATGGGGTTCACGTGACGGGGCTCTGCGAGTCATCGTCGTAGGAACCTGCCGAGGAGAGGCAGGCCAGGACCCTACGGTCCTGGCCTGCGCGGCGGCGCCTCTCCGGGCGCCTGTTCTCCCGAGACACCTAATTGTCTGCGCTAAAATCGGGGTGGGCGAAGTCGAACAAGCCAAAGAGGTCGCTCAGGGCCGGAGTGTTGAGGGGCACGTAAGGATTGCCAATCGCCGTGACCGGATTCGGCAGATTGTCGCGGCTGCGGGTCGTGATCGGGGGCAGGCCCCAGTTTCGCTCGATAAACTTCACGATGGAGGCGTGGTCTCCGTAGAGATGTGAGACCCGTCCCCCCTTGGTGAAGGGCGAGACGACGATCAGGGGGATACGCGGACCATCGCCAAAGTAATCCAGCGGCTCGAAGTAGCCAACGTCGTAGAGCCCGCCGCCTTCGTCAAAGGTCACGAAAACGGTCGTCTCTTTCCACAGATCAAGATTGGCCTGCAGTTCGGTGATGATCTTCTTCACGAAGCCCTCAAACAGGTCCAGTTTGGAGGACGCGGGATGGCCGTCCACCAATCCGTCCGGTTTCACGTAGGCGACGGCCGGCAGGGTGCCGTTCTGAATATCCTGGTGCAGGTTGGTCGTGTCTTTGATATGAGCCTTTCGAATATTGGGGTCGGACATGACGTCCTTCGCGTATTGGAAGGGGTTGCATATGGGGCAGTAGGCGTTGGGTTGGTTCGCTACGGCGAGATCCCAGTGTCCGCCGTAATACACCCACGAGATGCTCTGCCCGGACAGCACGTCGCCAATGTGGCGCACTGTGCTGGGCGGCACGGTCTTGACGTTGGCGCTCAAGGTGCCGTCTGCATTGTACTGAGGACTCTGGTTATTCAACGGGTAGAACCGCCCCTTTTGGCAATCTGGATCGATCGGTCGCGGCAACGATTTCAAGTAGGCCACGATCGGTCCCACGCCGGGGTTGGCCGTATCGGAGCAATTGCTGTACACTGCGCCGCCGCCGTCATTGGTGTAGTAGTTATTGGTCCCCGGCTGCGGGTTGGGGTCCTCGACCTGAGTGATTGGCGGCGCCATAGGGTGCCCGTTTCCATCGCTGTACCAGGGGAGATCGGCATAGCCCAGAATGAGGTGCTGCACCATCGTGCCACCCCAGACCGGTTGATGGTAGTTATCGCTCAGCGTATAGCGGTCGGCGAGAAACTTCAGGTACGGCGCATCACCCTGTTGCACGTTGTAAAAGGACATGGCGTTTGAGCCCTCTCCGGTCTGTGGGACGAATCCCGGCGGCACGAGCCTGCCGCCGTTGCCCGCCCCGATCGTGACTTCCACATAGGGCAGGAGGTCTGCCAGGCATCCATTGGGCCACTGATGCGAGATGTACTTCCGGTTGCAATCGAACTGCTGCCACATCTGGTAGAACCGGTGCGCCATGTCGCCCGTGTAGGTATCGTACTTGAGTGACGGCCCGGTTAGCTGGAACACTCCGTTGGGCAGGTTGGTGACATTCGCGATGCGGGTATCAACCGCGTTGTTTGGCAGGCCGGTGGCACCGGTCAGCAGGAACGGATAATAGGTGGCGAACAGATCGGTTTCAGCGGTCTGTGCGGCGGCGAGGGTGGCAAACGGCCCCGGCGGCGGCGGGCCATTCGGACCGGGGGTATCACTCGCGTTCGTGGGAGCGTAGGAGGTCATTGGAGGCGGCAGCGTCTTGTAGAGTTCTTTGTTTGGAGGACTGATGATGTATTTGCCGGTTATCGTCGTGGTGTACTGGGCGGAGAGCGAGAAGTTTTCACCTGGTGTCCCGCTGTCGGTGATGACGGCGTTGGACAGCAGGTTGAACACGCTCTGGCCGGGTCGAGGCTTGTACGTGGCATAGACAGAATCGAAGGTACGGTTTTCGCCGATGATCACGATGACGTGCTTGACCGGCGTCTTGGTGGTGACGTTCTTGGGCGCTTGGGGAAACGCAGCAATCGGCGCGGCCGCGAGCACCGGCAGCACCATGAGCACGGCCAGGCCCTGCTTCAAGCGAGGTAGGCAGGTGTTCAAGTACAGTGACTTCACGCTCACGTAGGCACCCCCCAGGAGTCATCGAAGAAGTCGTCGCGCACCCGGCGCCTGCGACGGCCGCGCGCATCTCCGAGGTTACGCCTGCGTTGTTAAAACGAACTTGATACGTTGTTAAATGAACTTGAAATGAATTTAAGCCGGAATTTCCGCGGGGACCTCAATAGAATGGCCATTTCCTAACTGCTGACGACGATGGGTTGCGGCCTTCGGGCGGGCTTCTGGTTAGAACACGGAACCGTTCCGTACGTGCCCGAGGTGCAGAGGCGTGCCGGCTTCAATGCGGCCGTCAGGCGCTTGGAAGCTCCGGGCAATCCGACTCAGGACTTGTTCGCACGCGCCGGTATCGGCGGCGGTCGTCTCACGTTCGCAGAAGCCGTACATCTGATAGACGTGCGTCTGCGTGACCAGCCGCGCGATGATTTCGACGTCGGTGTGTCCCGGCCGTGTGTACGTGGTGTAGAAGCTGCCGTACCGATCCCCCGGAGACGTCCTATCGGTCAACACGTGAGCGTCGCCGAGGTCCTGGAGGCTCCGGCGATGGATGTTGTCAAACGTCGCGCGGAGATCGGCTCCGGCCGCGACCGTGATACCCGGATTCCCGTATGTGGTGGGCGGACTAACGGTGAGGGCCAGACGCGAACCCGACGGCCGGTAGATTGCGTAATCGCTGTAGGCGGTCCGGTACTCGACCGTCATGTCGCTCGGCACCGTGAGGGTCACCTGGATCCTGTCGAGGCGCGCCGCCACCCAGCCGCCAGGCGCCGGCTGGCCCGACACGGCCGGCTGAGACGGCTGGACCGCCGACGGGCCCCCACCGGGATGCGCCGCCTTCCAATCGCGCCACACATTCGGCAGCAAAGGCTGCCGTGTCGAGGAAACCGAGCGCACATACGCAAGACCATCGGCGGCCGCGCGACGCACCGCGGGGCTCGCGTCTCGATGGTTCATGACGTCGTCCGTGAACGTCTTTTCGGCGTTCTGCGCCCACTTAAGCCCGTCCGAGGTGTTGCCCGCACCGAACGCCGATGCCGCCGCGCCTCCGATCCCATACGCCGCCCAGTAGAACAATTGTGGATCCTCCCACTTGCGCTGAACGATATTCATCAACGTGCAAGCGGCGTAATTTGAGGCGGCATCGTTGAACGCTTTCACCGCAGCCGCGTATTGCCGGTTCTCCTGCAAACGATACGCCGAGATCATCGTCGGCGACATAACGCTGGACGAGAGCGTATCGCATGTTTCCTC
>DASSXJ010000165.1 GCA_035703895.1 bacterium
GTGGTCTTCGCCAACTTCGCGGAGGCCCTGGCCGAAGGCCGCGGCAAGGCGCAGGCCGAGGCGCTCCGGCGGGCGCGGCGCGAGACTCCCGCGAAGCGCCTCCAGCGGCCTGTGCGCGGGGCCCCATACGAAACCGTGTCCTCCACGGCGCTGCGAAAGGCCGATGTGGTGCTCGTGGAAACGGGCGGCATCATCCCGGCCGACGGCGAGGTCATCGAGGGGATCGCCTCCGTGGACGAGAGCGCGGTGACGGGCGAAAGCGCCCCCGTCATCCGTGAGTCGGGCGGGGACCGCAGCGCGGTGACGGGCAGCACCCGGGTGCTGTCCGACTGGCTGATCGTGCGGGTGACCGCGGATCCCGGTGAGGGCTTCATCGATCGCATGATCAGATTGATCGAAGGCGCCCGCCGGCAGAAGACGCCGAACGAGATCGCCCTGAACATCTTGCTGGCGGGGTTCACGATCCTCTTCTTGATCGTCTGTGCGACGCTGCTGCCGTACTCGGTGTTCAGCGTCGGCGTGGCGGGGCGGGGGACCCCGGTGACGATCACGGTGCTCGTCGCCCTCCTAGTGTGCCTCATTCCCACGACCATCGGCGGGCTGCTCAGCGCGATCGGGATCGCCGGGATGGACCGCATGATCAAGCGCAACGTGATCGCCCTCTCGGGGCGCGCGGTCGAGGCGGCGGGCGATGTGGACGTCTTGCTGTTGGACAAGACCGGCACCATTACGCTCGGCAACCGTCAGGCCGTGGAGTTCCTCTCCCTGGATGGCAGCGACACCCAACAGTTGGCCGAGGTCGCTCAACTGGCGTCCCTCGCCGACGAGACGCCCGAGGGACGCAGCATCGTCGTGCTGGCAAAGGAAAAGTATGCCCTACGCGGCCGGACGGTGGGCACGGGCCCCGAAGCGCCGCAGGGCGCCAAATTCGTGCCCTTTAGCGCCCAGACCCGGATGAGCGGGGTCGACCTGGATGGCCTCGTCATCCGCAAGGGCGCCTCCGACGCCATCATCGAGCACGTGCGGACGCTAGGGGGAAGCATCCCCGCCGAGCTCACGACGGTAGTCGACCGGATCGCGCGGTCGGGCGGGACTCCCCTTGCCGTCTCGCGCAACGACAAAATCCTTGGCGTCATTCACCTCAAGGACATCGTCAAAGGCGGTATCAAGGAGCGGTTCCTGCAGCTGCGGCGGATGGGCATCCGGACGGTGATGATCACCGGCGACAACCCGCTGACCGCGGCGGCGATCGCGGCTGAGGCCGGGGTGGATGACTTCCTAGCCCAGGCGAAGCCGGAGGACAAGCTCAAGCTGATCCGTGATCAGCAGATGGGGGGCCGGCTCGTGGCGATGACCGGGGACGGCACGAACGATGCCCCGGCCCTGGCGCAGGCCGACGTGGCGGTAGCGATGAACACCGGGACCCAGCCCGCCCGCGAGGCCGCGAACATGATCGACCTCGACAGCAACCCCACGAAGCTCATCGAGGTCGTCGAGATCGGCAAGCAGCTCTTGATGACGCGTGGCGCGTTAACGACGTTCAGCATCGCCAACGACGTGGCCAAGTACTTTGCGATCATCCCGGCGGCGTTCTCCTCGACGTACCCCGTGCTCACGGCCTTGAACTTCATGCGCCTGGCGACGCCGCAGAGCGCCATCTCTTCGGCGGTGATCTTCAACGCTCTGATCATCATCGCCCTGATCCCGCTATCCCTCCGCGGGGTCAGGTACCGGCCAGCCGGGGCGGCCCGAATCTTGCGGGACAACCTCATCGTCTACGGCGTGGGCGGCGTCATCGCTCCCTTCATCGGGATCAAGCTGATCGACGTCATCCTGGCCGCGTTAGGCCTGCGGTAGCGACGCCGAAAAGGAGCGGAGGAGCATGCGTAAGCACCTGTACCCGTCGATCATGCTGACACTGCTGTTGACGGTTCTGTTGGGTTTGATTTACCCGCTCGTCATTACCGGCCTGGCACAGGTCCTGTTCCCGCGGCAGGCGAACGGCAGCCTGATCATCGAGAACGGCCATCTCGTCGGCTCGACGCTGATCGGCCAGCCGTTCGCCGATCCCAAGTACTTCTGGGGCCGGCTGTCGGCGACGTCCCCGCAGGCGTATAATGCGGCTTCGTCGAGCGGTTCGAACTTGGCGCCCACCAACCAGGCGCTCATCGATGCGGTGAAGCAGCGCGTGGCGGATCTCAGGGCGGCCGATCCAGGGAACGCGGCGCCGGTCCCCGTGGATCTCGTCACGGCTTCGGGAAGCGGGCTCGACCCGCACATCAGCCCCGCGGCGGCCCTGTACCAGGTACCGCGCGTCGCCCGGGTGCGCAAACTGCCGGCGGAAGCCGTCCGCACGCTCGTTCGACAGCACACCGCGGGCCGCCAGTTTGGCATCCTCGGGGAGCCGCGCGTGAACGTCCTCGAGCTCAATCGAGATCTCGATCGAGCGAAGTGAGTGACACACGCTTCAGGGACGGGGCGATGTTTCTTCCTGCCGCGCCATGGGGAGGAGCCCGGCCCACCGCATCACGGGCCGGATCGATAACCCCTGTACCAGCAATGTGGACACCACAACACCGAAGGCCCCGGCCACAATCGTCTCACGCCCAGGGATTGTCCGATCCAGGCCAAGGGCGAGCGCGATGGCCACCCCACCTCGGAGGCCGCCCCAGACGAGTGGATACCGCCACGCCCTGGGAAAAAGATCTGTGCGCGTTTGCCGGATCGAGGTGAATGCCTGCACGATAATCACACGAATGGCAAACGCCGTGCCGATCACAACGAGGATGAGCAGCCAGTGATGAATGAGGAGTGCCGCGGGCACCTCCAGCCCGATGAGCAGAAAGAGCATGGAATTGGCGAGAAAGGCGATCACGGCCCAGGTGGTGCTCACGGTTTCGCGCCCAAAGTCGGTCAGATGTCGGGGGCCGTAGCTTCCGAACACTACGCCGGCCGCGACGACGGCGATGACCCCGCTTGCGCCAATGGCATTTGCCGCGAGGAGTGCACCCAGGGCCGCGATGAGACTTCCGAGGGCCTCCACGAGAGGTTGCTGAGTATGGCCCATGGCATACGCGGTCGCCGCCGCCACAAGACCACCGACCACCACGCCGCCGCCGAGGAGCCAGATAAACTGGAGGCCCACCCCCATGAAGCCGACGGTGGCGCCTGCGCCGATAATCGTGAAGAGGACGATCGCCACGCCGTCGTTGAGCACCGCCTCGCCTTCGAGGATCACGCCCAGCCGGATATCCAGACGTGCCTCGCGCAGAAAGGCCAGCACGCTCACCGGGTCGATCGCTGAGACGATCGCGCCCAGCAACAATGCACTGCGCAGGTCGAGGTGAAAGAGCGCCTTTACAGTCCAGCCGATCACCAGCGCGGTCAGGATCGTGCCGGGGACGGCCAGCAATCCAATGAGTCCCCCGTACGTCTTGAGGTGTCTTGGGGGCAACCGGAGGCCGCCCTCAAACAGAAGCGGGGGAATAAGGAGGGTGAGCAGCACCTCCGGCGTGACCGTGATCGGGGAAGCAAGATGCAAATTTCCGATCGCGAGGCCGGCGATGACGAGGGCGATCGTGTACGGTACGCGCAGCTGCTCGGTGACGATAGAGACGGCTGCAGCGACCAGCATGAACCTCAGCGCCAGACTGAGCGCAGTCATGAGTGACGCGATGGTTCGGAATGCGCCATCGCTTCCCCTGTGAGCGCTCGACAAAACGAGAAGCGACGAATGGCGTCCACCTGGCTCACTACGGTACTATAGGCGCATGAATACCATCGAGGCCGAAGCCTCCCCACTCTTGGAGCCCCATGTTGCTCGGGTTCTTGAGTCGATGCAGATCCCGGATTGTGGCCTGCTCGTGTGGCTCGATGGGGAGCGGGGGGGTGATCTCCTCGCCCGCAGAAATCCGTTTAAGCTCCACGGACTGTTCTGGCCGGTCGAGCGCGGCAATCCCATGATCCCCGAGAAAGTTCGCTATCGGGTGACCGCCGACACCAATTACGTCGTCTGGATCGCCCACGAGGATGCGACCGGCCCCTTGGTTGGTCTCACCGTGATCCTTGCCCATGAGCTCCGCCATCTCGAGCAGCGCCTCTTCGATTCGAGCTTATACTACGCCGGCAGCCTGATCTTGCCATACTTATTCTGGCGCATGCAGAACGGCAACCTGCGCTCCGTCCTGGAAGATCCTTTCGAAGACGCGCAGGCCCGAGCCCGCGAGATCGCCGAGTCGATCCACGGAGACGAAGTGACGCGTGCCCACTACCGCAGCGCCAGATGGTACCGATTTCTGAACCGGCGTCCGGTCCCACCGCTCGGTGAGGTCGCCGTCGAGATCCGGACGTTCCTCGAACGGGAGCGCGAGGACATTCGCAACCTCCTTCGAGACTTGGGTCCCTCTGGAACCGAGGCGCGAAGCCTGTGCGAACGCGTTGATTGGCCCGCGTTTGGTCTCCGGGAGTTCGCGGCCCTTGAGTAACCGAGCGTCCTGACGAGCACCAATGCGTTCGCCGAGAACGTGTTATAACGTGTTATATTGGAATCGAATCTGGACCAAACGAGGTGACCCCGAAGCCACATGATCGTCGAGCAGGAACGTCCACGTCCCGAGGCGCTCCTTGAGCAAGCGACGGCGGAGGAGCGGCGGAAGCAGCGGGGGAAACTGAGGGTTTTCCTCGGCTTTGCCGCTGGGGTCGGGAAGACGTACGCGATGCTCGAGGCGGCTCACGAGCAACTGGCCCAGGGGCGCGATGTCGTCGTGGCTTACTGCGAGTGCCATGGGCGGCAGGAGACCGTGGCCCTGCTCTCTGGGCTCCCGGAGATCCCCCGGCAGCGCACCGAATACCGCGGCATCGCGCTCGAAGAGATGGACCTCGATGCCGTGCTGAGCCGCCATCCCCAACTCGCCGTCGTCGACGAGCTGGCGCATACCAATGTCCCCGGTTCGAGGCATACCAAGCGCTACCAGGACGTGGAAGAGCTCCTGGCCGCGGGCATCGACGTGTATACTGCGCTGAACATCCAGCACGTCGAGAGCCTGAACGACGTCGTCGCCCAGATCACCGGCGTGACCGTGCACGAGACCATCCCCGACCGGGTTCTGGAGGAAGCCGACGAGATCGATCTGGTGGATCTACCTCCGGACGAGCTCATCCAACGGCTCCACGAGGGGAAAGTGTACATCCCCGAGCAGGCCAGCCGCGCGGTCGAGAAGTTCTTCCGGCCGGGGAACCTCACTGCTCTGCGCGAGATCGCGCTGCGCTATCTGGCCGGTCGCGTGGACCGGCAGATGCGGACCTATATGGGCGCGCACGCGATCCCGGGGCCCTGGCCGGCGGGTGAGCGTGTGCTCGTCTGCCTCGATCCCAGCCCTGCCGGGGAGCGCCTCGTGCGGACGGGCCGTCGCCTGGCGGCGGGCCTGGACGCCGAATGGATCGTCCTGCACGTGGAAACGGGTGAAGCGAGCCGGTACACCGACGAAGAACGGGACCGGCTCGCGCGGCTGCTTCGGCTGGCCGAGGAACTCGGTGCGACCGTGGTCACGCTCCCCGGCACGAGCGTCGCCGAAGAGGTGATCCGGTACGCGCGAGCCCACAACATCACGAAGATCATCGTAGGCGCCTCGCGCCGGCCGTGGTGGGCCGAGCTCATCCGGGGGGCCGTGGTGGACCGGATCATCCGGGCCAGCGGCGCGACCGACGTGTACGTCATTCGAGGGCCCGTGGAGCGGCTCAAGTCCCTCCGGGCAGAACGGAGGGTGCAGCCGCAGCCCCGCCTGCCCTACCTGTACAGCGCCGGCATCATCGGCCTGGTCACGGCGGCGAGCATGATGGTCCAGGCCCGCTTAGACCCCACGAACCTGACGATGCTGTACCTGCTGGCGGTGGTGATCATCGCCCTGCAGTGGGGGCGGGGGCCCGCGGTTCTCGGCGCGACGCTCGGCGTCGTGGCGTTCGACTTCTTCTTTGTGCCGCCGCGGTTCTCGTTTGCGGTGTCCGACACGCAGTACCTCCTCACCTTTGCCGGGCTCCTGGTGGTCGGCATGGTGATCAGTACGCTTGCCGGTCGGGCCAAGGAGCAGGCGCAGGCTGCGCGGGAGCGGGAGGCCTACACGGCCGCGCTCTACGCGTTGAGCGGGGACCTGGCGTCGATGAACAGCCTGGAAGCGATCGCGGCGGCGGTTGCCCGGCACATCGCCGCCACGTTCAGCCGGGAGGTCGCCGTCTTGCTGCCGGTCGAGGGGCGGCTGCAGCCGATCTACAAGGCTCCTGGCTTCCCGCTGGACGAGAACGAGTTTGCCGTCGCGACCTGGGTGTACGAACATGGCGAGGTGGCGGGCTACGGCACCGACACGCTCCCGGCGGCCTCGGCCCGATATCTCCCCCTCAAGACGTCCCAGGCCGTGCGCGGCGTGCTCGCCGTACGCCCGGCCACGGCCGCGGAGCCGCTGACGTCCGAACAGCGGCACCTCGCCATGGCCTTCGCGAATCAGGCTGCACTGGCCATTGAACGCACGCAACTCGCCGACGTCGCGAAACGGGTGGAGGTGCTTCGCGAGACGGAGAAGCTGCAGGCGGCCCTTCTCGACTCGATCTCGCATGAACTCCGCACCCCCCTGGCGTCGATTACCGGGTCCCTGAGCAGCCTGGCCGACCCAGGAACGGTCCTGGACGACGCCCAGCGTCGCGAACTGCTCGAGACGGCGAGGGAGCAAGCCGAGCACATGAATCGGCTCGTGGGCAACCTCCTCGAGATGACGCGTCTGGAAGCCGGGGCGTACAAGCTGCGGGTTGCGCCCACGGACATTCAGGAACTGATCGGGTCGGTGTTGAGCCAGTTCGGCGATGCGCTGCGGGGACGCGAGGTCAGGGTGGATGTGGGGCCAAGCCTTCCAGAGGTGCCGATGGACTTCGTCCTCATCACGCAGGTGCTGGCCAACGTCCTGGACAATGCCCTCAAGTACTCACCGGCGGGCTCGCCGGTCGAGATCCATGCCGGGATGGCGGGGTCGGAGCTCCAGATCCAGATCGCCGATCGAGGCGTCGGCATCCCCCCGGGCGAGGCTGAGCGCATCTTCGACAAGTTTCACCGGATTCGCCGGCCGCGCGATACAGGTGGAGTCGGCTTGGGGTTGTCTATCAGCGCGGGGATCGTCCAGTTGCACGGAGGTCGTATCTGGGCGGAGCAGCGTCCAGGCGGCGGGACTATCGTGACGTTGTCGATCCCCGCGACTCAGGTCGTCACTCCGGTAGCAAGATAAGCACGCGCGTGGTCGAACCGGGGCTGCGGGTCCTAGTCGTCGACGACGAGCGTGCGATCCGGCGGTTCCTTCGCGTCTCCCTCAGCGCGCACGGGCACAAAGTATTCGAAGCGGAAGGCGGCCAAGAGGGGTTGGCCCTGGCCACCGCCGACCGACCCGATATCATCATCCTCGACCTCGGACTCCCGGACCTCGACGGCGTTGAGGTCACCAAGCGGCTCAGGGAGTGGACCCAGACGCCGATCATCATCTTGTCCGTCCGCGATCAAGAAGAGGCCAAGGTGGC
>DASSXJ010000166.1 GCA_035703895.1 bacterium
ACGCTGTCCATCAGCCGCTCCTCGGGGATGCGCTCAGGATACGGCGAGAGGCCGCGTCGGTCCACGGCCACGGCGTCCTTGATGTGCACGTGGGCGACGTACGGCTTGAGTAGGGGCCACGCCTCGGTGTACGGGCGGACCCCCACTTGAACAAAATTCGCTGGGTCGAAGGTCATCCGGAGCGCCGCCGAGCCGACCGCCTCTATCAGATCGAGGCACCGCTCGGCGGTATCCCCGTACACGTACGACTCGTTCTCCAGCGCGAGCGTCACGTGCGCTCGCTCGGCCTCGTGAGCGAAGGCCGCGAGTCGGCGGACCACCTCGTCCCGAGAGGCCCGGTAGCGCCCGGCGGGGACAAAAAAGGAGAAGAGACGCACCAGCGCGGTGTCGAGCCGCCGCGCCGCCGTCAGGGCCCGCCGGAATCGGCCACGCTCGGAGTCGAAGTCGCCGTCGACGGGCGCCTTGCCGACCGGTGAGGCGATGGCTGAGATGCTGATCCCGTGGGCCGTGAGCCGCTCGCGTACACGCCCGAGGTCATCGTCGGAGAGCTCGACAACATCCCTCCCCCAGGCAGACCGCGCCTCGAGGAAGCGCACGTCGTGGCGGCGCAGCGCGGCGATCTGGACATCCAGATCGCCTGCGATCTCGTCGCCGAATGCGCTGATCCGGAACCGGTCTCGGTCGGTCGTGGCCCGTATCCCTCCTACGCTCGCGCCGGGCGCCGTCTTCGTCGCCTACCGTCCGCGCGCCAGGCCGGCACGATCATGCTACAATTTTCACGTGCGTCCGGCGAACGATCGTCCGTTCGGCGTTGCCATCGCAGGGGCTGGCGTGATTGCCTCGTTTCACGCCCGCGCGGTCGCGGACCTCCCAAACGCGCGGCTGCGCGCGGTGGCCGATGTCGCGGCCGACGCGGCGCAACGTCGTGCGGCCGAGTTCGGCGTCGACGCCTACACCGATCTGGGGGAACTGCTGCGGCGCCCCGATATCGATGTGGTATCGGTCTGCGTGCCGAGCGGCCTCCACGCCGAAGTCGGCGTCCAGGCCGCCGAGGCGGGCAAGCACGTGATCGTCGAGAAACCGATCGACGTGTCGCTCGAGGCGGCCGACAGGCTGATCGCGATATGCCGGCGGCGGGGGGTCAAGCTGGCGGTGATCTCACAACACCGGTTCGACCCCGGCATCCAAATGATGCGCGCCGCGCTCGATGCCGGCCGGTTCGGCCGCCTGGTGCTGGGGGATGTGATCGTCAAATGGTACCGGACCGGAGCATACTACGGCAGTGCGGGCTGGCGGGGGACGTGGGAACTCGACGGCGGCGGCGCCCTGATGAATCAGGGCATCCACTGGGTGGACGTGCTGCAGTGGATGATGGGACCGGTCGATCGCGTGGTCGCCCGCTGCTCGATGATTGCGCACGATATCCCGGTCGAAGATGTTGCGCTGGCACTGCTCACATTTCGCAGCGGCGCGCTGGGCACGATCGAGGTCTCAACCGCCGTCTATCCGGGCCTTCCGGAGCGCATCGAGATCACCGGCACAAACGGGACGGCCGTTGTGGAGATGGGCGAGGTGGTCGTCTGGGAGTTCAAGGACGAGAAGGGTGAGGTCGGCCCGTACGGCGCCAAAATCGGGGCCGGCCGCCGCACGGAGCCGGTGACGGCGTCCGATCAGGCCGGGAGCCAGATCGCCGGCCATCGCGCGCAGATCGCGGACTTCCTCCAGGCCATTGCCGACGATCGGGACCCGGTGATCACCGGCGAGGAAGCGCGCAAGCCACTCGAGATCATACTGGCCGTGTATGAATCGGCGCGAACAGGGCGCGAGGTCTCGCTCCCCCTCGGTCGCGCCGGGCAAACACAGTAGAGGCACTGAGGTGAACCCCAGTGCCTCTACCGATCGTTTAACCGCCCGACGTCTTACGGTTGTGTACTCCGCGACCCAACCACACCGGCCCGGCGACACTTCCGGGCATGTGATGGCGCCGACGGCCGCTTATCGCTCGATCCTCGAGATCTTCGCGTCCTGCAGGCTGAGGTTGAACATCAGCCCCCTCTGATCGAACACGTACCCCACGATCGGGGC
>DASSXJ010000167.1 GCA_035703895.1 bacterium
TGATGCTCGAACGATGTCTGCCCGCGGGGCGGAATCTCGAAATACCGAATGGCAAAGTGCTGGGCCCCTTCCCTCGGCCCAATGAGCACCTTGCGGCAACTCCCTTCGCTCGCCCCGCCTCCCCGATACGGTTCCTCCTCCACACCGTCCCAGACGAAGTTGCCGTTCATGCCGATCTGTCTATGGACTACGCCCACGGCTATGTCCTCGTTATCACATGAAGTTGGGAACCGCACCACCGTGCAGGTCGGAGATTCGTTCGGCCACCGCACGGTCGAAGCCTACCTGAAGCAGACGCCTGACCCGGGTGGCATGCATTTCCCGGTACAGATCCTTGACCCGCTCGCGACCCCGAGCGACGTGTTCCGGCGATGATCCGCCGCCGGCGAGCACGGCCAGGGCCTGCTGGACAAAGGGGCTGGCCCCGGCGGCCTGTCGAAGGAAGGCGGCCCTGCCTTCGGCCGCTTGATAGAGCGTTCCCGCCAAGGTTGGGTCATGCTGCAGATGGTACGCGATGTGTGAGACCCCATAGCCAACGTGACGTCCCTCGTCCTGACGAGCCATCCTGAAAATCGTGGCGGTGACGGGATCGGGCGACACCTCCTCCAGGAACTTGAGGAGTTCCATGAAGGTGCCTTCCCCCAGGATGTGGAGGAGGAAGGACGCATTTGTGAAGTCCTCCTGGTCGAGCAGGCTCTTGAGCGACCACTCCGTAGCCGCCGACACGTACTGCAGACCGCCGCCGTTGGCAAGGGCACGCTTGGTGAAGACCTCCACGTGGCGGGCTTCGTCCTCAACCTGGCTCGCCAGGAACAGCACGACCTCGGTAAAGCGAGGGTCCACCTTGGTGAGGAGCTTTGCGGGAAGATACAGGGCGAGGTATTCATTTTGAATCATGAAGGTGCAGACCTGACAGACCGCCTGCTCCACGTCTGCCGGCAGCGGCTTCAAGTCGTGCCACGAGATGGCGGTGGCCGCGTTCCACTGTCCCAATTTAGCCTGCTCGACCAGGTCGGCGATGTTCTCCGTCCAGACCTCTACTTTCTTGTTGAAAGGAAAATCAAATGGCGGGGTGCTGGGGTCGATCACCGACCCTCGCTGGGCTAAGCCCCAGTGGGCCGGCGCCTCGTCCGGGACCTGGCCGGCCTGGCCGATGAAACAATCTCTGAGGTCAATCCCAAAACCGTCGCGGGCGGGGACTCGAATTCCCCAGTCGGGCTTGCCCCAGGCGGTGGTGTCTGGGAGCTTGATCTCCATTCCCTCGCATCCTCCTTATCGACCGATCGGACTTGAAGAGCCAAGGTGCCGCGCCTGCTCGCTAGGTACTTGACCGCCCCGGGGGGCTTTACCTCTCGCACCGGCGCCTATCGGGTGATCCCGTACGGGCAGTACGGGCAGCACTGATCGCACCGGCACCGTCTCACCGAGAGATCGGTGAGGCGGTAGACATACAGCAGCGTCAGAACGTTCCCGCCGTTCTCTGCCGTCAACGGCACCGCCTGCGCGCCCGAGAAGCAGTGCGACCACTTCAAGGGGCCGTACGTCACCGCCACCCCCTTCGATCCATTGAAGCTGTCGAGGGGCGGCCACACCACTGCCCAGGCCGGACGGGGAACGAGGAGGACGGGCAGCGTGCCGCCTGAGTGATACCTGAGTTGGGATGCGATCTCGTAATTGTCCGTGATGACCTCGGTCCCGGGGCCGAGCGCCGCCATCTCTGCTTCTATGCGCGCCGCAGCCTGTTCCCATCCGTGCAGGGCGATGGGGGTTGGCGGCGGGGGAAGCCCGGGGATCACCGCGCGCGCGATGAAGACCGCGGTCAGCGCGGCGTTCCCCCATGCCAGCGCTGCGACCCCGCGGTTCCACAACGCTCCGAGGATGATCGCGAGTTCGAGGTAGACCGGGCCCAGCCAAGCGCCGCGCCCGATGCCCACGACGGCCGTCAGGACCGTAAACGCGAGTGCGGGGAGGGTGGTCCAGAGGAGATAGCGGAACCGTTCGTCGCCTCGACGGCGCCACGCCGCCCAGAGAGCCCACACGAACGCGGGAAAGAGCAGCAGCACGAACTCGAGGTGTGGAGAGACGAGCCCCCTCAGGCCGGCGGGGCCGTGTCCCCACCGAGGTCGTTCGTATAGAAAGAAATGAATGCCGGCCCAATCGTGGACGAGATTCCAGATGATCACCGGGAGAAACA
>DASSXJ010000168.1 GCA_035703895.1 bacterium
TAGCGTTCCCTTCCCCAAATGCAGGTGACGCCGAAATGATCAGCAACACCGCCATGGTCACTGCTTGTACATTCCACATCGTTTTTCCTTAACATCTCATGGTAACCGGATTTCCATTCTGGGCATTCCCGATTGGCGCCCACCATCGCGTCCGCGATTTCAAGGTGCCAGGATGCCTTGTGGTGCTGATCACGAAAGGGATGGGCGATTTCCAAGGCTTGGGCGAGGGCTTCGCGCGCCGCCTGGGTATCGCCCAATTTCCTGTGAGCGATACCGATTCCAAGATGCAACCGTGTATGAAGCAGCGGGTCTTGCCCCAGGTATTCTGAGAACTGCAGCCCGGCCTCAAATGCCCACAACGCGGAACCCGGGTCTCCAGCCCCCAGCTTGACGAAGCCGAAGCAACAATGCACCGCAGCCAGTGCCGCACCATCGCCGCTGCGAATCAAGACCCGAAGGCAGCGGTCCAGCCGGCGTTGGGCCCTCTGCAGGCCCCCCAATTGCTGGTCCGCCAGCGCGCCTCCGTATTGGGCCGCATCGTGATGAAAAAGCGGATAGGACTCCCCGCACCGCTGAACTGGTCCACCAGAGCATCACCCGAACCTGTTGATTCTCCTTGACGGTGCTCCTTGACGTCAGCCGATCTGACTGGAGAACGCCAGCGTGACCTGGAGGGTTTCTACGCACCTCCGCGAACTACTTAAGCAAAATCTGCTCTTTGGCCGGGACCTTGCGCTGGCAATCGAAAGCGAATAAAGGATATCGGTCACTGAGGATTCGGCTGGCCACGTCCGGTACCTTCTTTCGGTCCTACCTGGATTGTCTCTGAACAGTCCCTCTGCAGTCTGCCTTCCACGAGAGTCGGGCAGAATAAATCCATGGGGTCAGACGGAGAGTACATTGGATCTTCACCGCACCTGAGCTAAGGACTGCTCAGCCTCGCGCCTGGAACGACCTGATCGGATCTCAAGCGCGATGCGAATGGGGGAAGCAAATGGGGAAGTCTCGTCTGACGATAGCCCTGCTGGCGGCGATGGTGCTTGCGGCAGCGCAAGGGGCCAGCGCGCCACCGTTTGCATTCGTCACGAACTTCATCGGCGGCACCGTACCGGTGATTGACACCGCGAGGAGCACGGTGACCGCCACGGTGGGGGTGGGAAGTGGCCCCGTCGGCGTGGTGGTGACGCCGGACGGGGCGCGCGCGTACGTTGCCAACCCCTTCAGTGACACCGTGTCGGTGATTGACACGGCGAGAAATACGGTGACCGCCACGGTGGGAGTGGGGAGCGGTCCCGTCGGTGTGGCGGTGACGCCGGACGGGGCGCGCGTGTACGTCACGAACACATACGACGACACCGTGTCGGTGATTGATACGGCAACGAACGCGGTAACCGCCGCGGTACGGGTGGGGGGTGGCCCCGGTGGCGTGGCGGTGACGCCGGACGGGGCGCGCGTGTACGTCGCAAACAACGATGGCAACACCGTGTCGGTGATTGACACGGCGAGGAACACGGTGACCGCCACGGTGGAGGTGGGGAGCGGTCCCGGTGGCGTGGCGGTGACGCCGGACGGGACGCATGTGTATGTTTCGAACAACGAAAGTACCACCGTGTCCGTGATTGACACGGCGAGGAACGCGGTGACCGCCACGGTGAGGGTGGGACGGAGTCCTGTTGGCGTGACGGTGACGCAGGACGGAGCGCATGTGTACGTTGCGAACCAGGCCAGTTACACCGTGTCGGTGATTGATACGGCGAGGAACGCGGTGACCGCCACGGTGGGAGTCGGGGTGTTCCCCTTTGGCATCGCCGTGACGCCCGACGGCACGCGCGTGTACGTTGCGAACAACGATAGCAACACGGTCTCGGTGATCGAGACGGCGAGGAACGCGGTGACCGCCACGCTGGGGGTCGGGGTGTTCCCCTTTGGCATCGCGGTGACGCCCGACGGCTCGCGCGTGTACGTTGCAAACGAGGGCAGCAACACCTTGTCGGTCATTGAAACGGCGACGATGCGCCGACCGTCACGGTGGGGCAGGGAGTAGCCCTCTCGGGGATGGGTCTGCCCTGTGTGAGGCGGGGCAGGTACCGGGACGCCCGGCGAGAGGGAGTCCCGCGGTCCGGGTGGCTCAAGCGACAAGGCTAATGGGGCACGTAGAACAGGAGATCCTTCAGAACACGCGCGTCCTCCGTGTTGGGCCGGGTCGCGATGAAGGTGCGGAAAAGGCTTCTTGCATCTAGGTAGTGGACGCCCAGCAGGTCGAGGAAGCCCAACCAGTATGTCGCCTGTGGATTGGCGCTGTCCCGGCCCAAGATCGTCTGGTACAGGGAAACCGCTCGGTAGATCTCCCCACGTTGTCGGAAGGCTCGCCCGGGATCCGCGGACCTGGACAAGAGCATTTCGGACCTATCGAGGTACGGACCCAGGATGCCGGAAACCCGTCGGCCGAGCACTGCGTACAGGTCATTCCCTCGCGCTTTACTTCCAAGGCCAAAAGCGCTGGTCGCGCCGTCCAAGTCGTCCAGGGCCAGAGCGGTGATGCCTCCGACAGCGTAAGCCAGCGGGTGTCCATGCCCGGAGGCAATCACGGGACGCAGGACGTACCATGCTTCCAGGAGGCGTCCCTGCTGGCAGAGGTTGAAACTCTCGTTCTCTGCGGGGGCGAGGACTGGGAGTCGGGTTTGCCAGTCAGGGAATGCGCCCGTTTCTTCGCGGGCGGCGTCAGGCAGGGTGCTGTCAATAAGAGAGACCGGCCCTATGGCCACGGTAACCCGGCGGGTGTCTTTTGTTGCCAAGAACCTGCCGACTTGATCGGCTGGTTCGGCGGGCGCCAGGGTCAATACCGTCGTGCCCGTTTTGACCGGAACCCGCTTGATTGAGACGAACAAAGGTGCCGAGGGCGGAATCGCGGCCTCCAGGAGCACTGTGTTGCCCACGATCGCCCGAAGCAGTCTGCGGATTCGGAAACTCTCCGCCACAAACCGGACGTCGAGCGTGATTGGAGGACCCTCATTGATGAGCAGTAGTTCTCCTGAGGAGCTGATCCAACGCCGGAGCTTCCCCCGCTCCCACCGCTCTTCAGGATACACACCCTGGCCGAATTCTACCTTGACTGGCCCTGTGGCCCCCCCACGAGGGTTGGATGAGGGGAGGGAGATCAGAAACCCTATTATCAGGATAACACTGAGAAGGGAGGATACCACCCTGTGGTCCCAAGGTTTACGGGTTCGCAGGAGCCCCCTCCTTTCCCAACAAGATTCGGAATCCGGCAAGGCGTGTCCTCTCATAGGGCTTTGGACGTGGAATCGCATACGAGAGCTCGAGACTGTACGTTCCGAAATCGTTCGCGAGGTCTCTCTGGCTTTGGGGAGGTGTCTGTGAGAGTACGGTCACGTGCGTCAATCGGCGGGAACGCAGGCGCTCTTCGGCTTGCGGGCGATCGAGGTCAGAGCTCAGGAAGCTGAACTGATCGGTGGAGGCCGTGAATCCTGATAGTACCATTTGAAGAGCCCCACCGTGAGTTGCGCCCGCTCAAGGGACTCGTTGGGGATGATGTAATAGTCTACGAATGCCTGATCCCCTTTGAGGCTCACGATCTGGGTGATCTGATACCGGCGGACCTGGCGGCTCTGGGAGTTGCTTTGTTGAAGGGGAATCGAGGACCAGGTCAGGTACGCGCGGTTCCCCGACCGATCCAGTTCGATGCCGAAGGCATGGCTCCACAAGTCGGCGGTCACGCCGTCGACGGTGACGTAGGAATTCCACCCGCTGAACTCCACGAGCGCGTCCCCATACCGGTTGAGAAGGGCGGCCTTGTTCATGCCGGCGTTGAGCGTGTAGAGGGCCGTGAGTGAGCCGCCGGGGAGGCGCACTTCTTCAGGGACCTCGACGGCGTACATGCGCGTGAGGTTGCGGATGGTCGCCCCGAGGATGACCATAAGGAGAACGAAACCGGCGGCAATCAGGATGCGGTCAATGTGCCGCCAGAGGAAGGTTTTCAAGCGCGGCCTCCTTTGCAAAGACCCTGGACGCGTAGAGGAGCAAAGCGACAAAGACCAGGACGAGTGTGGCGAGGATGAGTAACCACCAGAGCCACGGCCAGGCCTGACCGGCGTCGAAGGTGTGGAAGAGGTCGGCGTGCTCCCCGAACAGGGTCAGGTATGCCGGACCCAGAAAGACCAGCAGCGGGGCCGCGATCGTCGCAAAGGCGAAGGGGAGCGCGTACGCCGCTCTGAACAGGAAGGCTTTTGCCTCGGATGGCCGCTGCTAATCCGTGGGTCAGGGCGGGACGTATGGTCGGGTTGATCACGCTGTGAGCCTTGTCCTACTTGGTGGGCGAGGAGGGATTTGAACCCACACGGGATGTCATCCCAGCGGATTTTAAGTCCGCCTCGTCTGCCGGTTCCGACACTCGCCCATCCCACGCCATAGTACACAGGTTTGCGAGGCAGTTCAAACACGCCCCCGCGCGGCATCCGCACGGGGAGAGGGTCACACGGTCTCACGAGCCTCCTCGAGCGTCTCGCGGGTTTCTTGAACCAGCCAGTAGAGAAACGCCAGCGCAGCCACGTCTTCTACCCATCCCACGTGCAACGTCGCGTGCAATCCCAGTCCGAGGAGGACGGTTCCGGCCATGTATCCGCACGTGAGCGAGCTGGCGGCGTCACCCCGCAACGACGCGCTGCCGAGTCGTGCGGCGATGCGCCGTTTCGTGTACGCCAGCCAGGGCATCACGATGAGCGCCGCCACCGCCATCACGATGCCCACGAGAGAACTCTCCGGTGCACTCCCCGTCGCGAGATCGATCACCGCCGTGACGAACACATACACACACAACAGCGCGAGGGCGATTCCGGTCACCCAGGACGCGCGATGCTCGGCGCGCTCCACGCGCTCGACGTCCGCACCCCTTGCCTCCACCAGGAGCCTCCAGAGCACGATGGCGCCGGTGGCGAACTCGATGACGCTATCGATTCCAAACGCGGTAAGCAGGACGCTGTGCGCCAGAACCCCGGCGCCGATCGATACGGCGGCCTCGACCACCATCCAGACGAGGCTAAAGAGTTCCACGCGCACGCCGGCACGAACGTCCGCGGCCCTGGCCGCGTCAACGGGCATCGCAGGCGCGGGCGCTCAAAAACGAAGAAGCGGCATCTGCCGCGGCGGGGGTGATGGAGGCGACGGGCGGATTCGAACCGCCGGATGGGGGTTTTGCAGACCCCTGCCTTGCCGCTTGGCTACGTCGCCTCGAGTTTCGGGATGGAGCGGGAGATGGGACTTGAACCCACGACCTTCTCCTTGGCAAGGAGACGCTCTACCTCTGAGCTACTCCCGCACACTGCTGTACACGATCGATGCTGTGGACATTATAACAAAGGCTCTAGCACTGTCAAAGCGGGGCGCCTGCGGGGCCCTGCGAGTGGAGGCCCGCACCGTGGGCGTCTTATGCTCCGGACTGCTTCACGAGCGAGAGGAATTCGGCCCGGGTACTGGGGTTCTCGCGGAAGATTCCTCGAGTGGCCGAGGTCACAACGCGGCTCCCGGGTTTCTTCACGCCCCGGATAGTCATACAGAGGTGCTCCGCGTCAATCACAACCGCCGCTCCGCGCGCGCGCAGGCCCTCCATGAGCAGATCGGCAATCTGCGAGGTCAGGCGCTCCTGGACCTGCGGCCGCCGCGCCAGTGTCTCCACGACGCGGGCGATCTTGCTGATTCCGACGATCCGCCCCTGAGGGATGTAGCCCACGTGCGCCACACCCCGGAATGGGATGAGATGATGTTCACACATCGACGCGAAGGGGATGTCCTTGACGATCACCATCTCCTTGTGCTTTTCTTCGAACCCGGTGGCGAGGAGCGCTGCCGGATCCTCATGCAGCCCGCTGAACAACTCCTCGTACATGTCGGCGATGCGCCGCGGCGTCGCGACCAACCCTTCCC
The DNA here is from genome assembly GCA_035703895.1 of bacterium. Classification (NCBI taxonomy): domain Bacteria; species bacterium. The sequence goes on from DASSXJ010000168.1 coordinate 5,941, forward strand.
GCTCGGGTGACTCGCCGATCGCGCGCAGGATCATCCGGACCGCCTGTTGGATCGCCTCCTTGTCCACGCCCGCTCTGACGCTGCGTGTCCGGCCTGCTCCGTTGACTCGGGTATTATGCTTGACCACGTCCGTCCACCCCTGCCGGTTCGATCGCGCCGGCGTGCAAAATAGCCTGCATCATCCGAACCAATCGGGCCATGAACTTCACGTCGTGCGTCCTGACCAGGTTGGCCCCCTGCGCTACGCCGTAGGCGACCGCGGCCGCCGTGCCTTCCAGCAGTTCCTCAAATGGGAGCCCCATCAGGTCGCGGATGTAGTTCTTCCGCGAGGTGGCCAGATAGATCGGGTAGCCCAAGCTGCGGAACTCCCCAAGCCTGCGCAGGACCTCCACATCGTGGTGCGGGGCCTTTCCAAAGCTGAACCCTGGGTCGATCACCACTTGCGCGCGCGGCACCCCGGCGGTTTCGGCTGCGGCGGTCCGCAATTCTAAGAATGCATAGACATCATCCACGACCGAACGGTACTGGGGGTCGAGCTGGCGGACCTTTGGACGCCCCTGAATGTGCATGATCACCAGAGCCGCCCCGGAGGCCGCGGCGATCTCGGCCATCCGGATATCAGCAAGACCGCTGATGTCGTTGATGAGCACGGCGCCGGCATCGACGGCGCTGCGGGCGACCTCAGGAGTGTAGGTATCGACGCTCACGGGAACAGGTATGCGGGCGGCCAGGACCTCGACCAACGGCACGACGCGGCGGCTCTCTTCGTCCGGGTCCACCCGGGGACCGGGGCGCGCGGTTTCCCCTCCAACCTCGATCAGATCGGCTCCCTCGGCGGCCATCTCCTCCGCCCTGTGGATCGCCGCCTCCCGGTCGAAGTACCGACCTCGATCGTAGAACGAGTCGGGGGTGGCATTAAGGATCCCCACGACGAGGGGACGGCGGAGGTCGAGTGTTCGCGCACCCGCGCGCAGGACGCGCGGAGGGTTTCGGAACCGGTCGAGCGCGCGGACCGCGGCGGCGAGCGCATCGTGCGCGGGCGAGGCCACCGCGGCGAAGCGTGACCGCGGTCCCTCGATGACGATGTCCCCATCGCCCAATGAGGCCCGCAACCCAAGGCGGGCAGATGCGTCCGCCACCTCCGCCATCTGGTTCTGCGGCAGGCCGCTGACCTTGACGGCGTAGACACCTTCCCCGCCGGCCCCGGGCGGCGCCGGCCACCGGATCACCCGGCCGGAAAGGGCGGCGGGCGGATGCCCGGACTCCGAGCCCTGTGGATCGACGGTGGGCCGCGACGACGCCATGATGCGCTACGCGGGGTGGTCCTGGAGGTAGCGGTATATCCGCTCGGCGACCTTCGGTCCGATCCCATCCACCGCGGCGATCTCTTCCAGGCGCGCGGTTCGAATGTTTCGCACCGATCCAAAGTGTCTGATCAACGCTCGTTTTCTCCGCTCTCCAACCCCGGAGATCTCGTCGAGCGCGGAGAAGACGATCCGCCGTTCCCGCAGTTTCTGATGATAGGTGTTCGCGAACCTGTGCGCCTCGTCGCGGAGCCGCTGCAGCAATTGGAGCGCCGGCGACTCGCGGGGGAGGATCCTCGGCTCGGCCAGGCCTTTAACGTACACCAACTCCTGCTGTTTCGCCAGGGCGACCGCTGGGATCGCAAGATTGTATTCGAACAGAACCTCCTGCGCGGCGTTGAGCTGGCCTCGCCCGCCGTCGAGCACGATCAGGTCCGGCAGGGCCGCCCACTTCACCGGAATCGGCTCGTCGCGGTCCAACCGCTCCTGCTCTTTCTGCGCCTGCGCGAACCGCCGGCGCAGGACTTCCTGCATCATCGCGGTGTCGTCAGGACCTTCCGTGTACTTCATACGGAATCGCCGGTAGTCGCGCTTCTTCACCCGCCCGCCCTCGGCCACCACCATCGACGCGACGGACTCCCCACCCTGGAAGTTGCTGATGTCGTAGCACTCGATCCGAACCGGGGGAGCCTCGAGGTGCAGCAGGGACTGCAGATCCCGGACCCCAGGGCCCTCCGCCTCGCCCGAACGCGCGCGCTCCTGCGCGAGGTTGAGCGCCGCGTTCTCGCGGGCCAAGGAGACGAGGCGGACACGATCGCCGCGTTGGGGGATGGTCACCTCCACGCGGCCGCCGCGCCGCTCCGTCAACCACCGCTCGATCACCGCTTGGTCGGGCACCGGCTCCGGCAGGAGAATCTGCGGCGGCACGATCGTCGCCGTCTCGTAGTACTGGGATAGGAACGCGCCGAGCGATTCCGCGGGGGACGCTCCGCGCGTTCCCCGGAGCATGAAGTGCTCCTGCCCGCTGACCCGGCCGCCCCGCACGAAGAAGATCTGCACGCACCCCAAATCGCCGTCTTGGGCAAGCGCGAGCACGTCCCGATCTTCCCCCCCCGACGAGATGATGCGCTGCTTCTCGCCCAGGGCTTCCAGGCCCCGGATCTGATCCCGCACCTGCGCCGCACGCTCGAAGTTCATCGCGTCCGCCGCCGCCTGCATCTCCCTCCGCAGTTCCTGGAGCAGATCGTCTTGCTTGCCCTCCAGGAACGCTCCCGCCTGCCGGACCTGCTCGGCATACTGCTCCCGGCTGGCCCCCCAGGCCACACACGGCGCGCTGCACTGCCCGATGTAGTAATCGAGGCACGGCCGGGGGAGATCGCCGCTGATCTCCAGGTTGCAGGTCCGCAGCTTGAACAGCCGGCGGATCAATCGGATCGTCCGGCCCACCAGCTTGGGCTCGTGGTATGGGTACGGGCCAAAGTACTTCCCCCCGTCGCGGGCGACTTTCCGAGTCATCACGATCTTCGGAAACGGGTCGTTGGTGAGCTTCAGGTACGGATAGGCTTTGTCGTCCGCCATGCGGACGTTGTACCAGGGATGGTGGCGCTTGATGAGGGTGGCTTCCAGGATGAGCGCCTCGACCTCATTGGCGCACACCACGGTCTCCAGGTCTCGGATCTTCGAGACCAGGTGGAGAATTCTCGGGCTGTCCGAGTGGCCGGCCTGGAAGTACTGGCGCACGCGCGCGCGGAGCGACGTCGCCTTGCCGACATAGATCACCCGGCCGGCTCCGTCCTTCATGAGGTAGACGCCCGGCTGGTCCGGGATCGTCCGGAGCTTCTCGGAGAGGTCGGCCGGCGTCTGCGCCCCAGGCACCCCGACCGACGGGGACTCGTCGTTCTGCATGGTAGGCGACGTCATCGCTCCTCCATTATACCGGAGGAGCCTCGGAACCAACCGGGCGCCGGCTACTGGGGAGGGCGGAGCGCCTCCACCGCCTGGCGGCCTGCGCCGAGCAGCAGGCGGGCATCGTTGGCGAACATCAGCAACCGCATGCCGAGATCGCGACCGTATTGGACCACCTTGACATCCGACGGGTGGATCCCCGCCGCGACACCGCGGCGCTTGGCCACGTCCACGACGTGACGGTAGGCCTCCTGCATCGTCGGATGGAGCATCTGGCCCGGGACCCCGAGCGAGATGCTCAGGTCGGTCGGCCCGATCAGGAGGACATCGATCCCGGGCACCGCGGCGATCTCATCCAGTTGATCGAGGGTCCGGCGGCTCTCCACCTGCGCCATGATCATCGTCTCCGCGTTGGACCATGCGATCGCGTCCGGTACCGACGCCCCGGAGTAGTCGGTGGCACCTGCCCGGAGGCCAAACCCGCGTTCCCCCACGGGCGGGTACTTTGCGAAGCGCACGATCTGCCTGGCATCGTCCGCCGTTTCGACGTGCGGCACCATGAGGCCCAGCGCGCCGATATCCAGGGTGCGGGCGACGAGGGCGTACGTGATCTCCGTCACCCGAACGAGTGGGGCGATTCCGGCGCTACGCGCGCCCCGGCAGATCCGCTGGAGGCTTTCCGTGTTCGCGGAGCCGTGCTCGGTATCCACCACGAAGAAGTCGAATCCCGCCGCGGCCAGGATGTAGGCCACCTCCTCGGTCAGCATCTCCGAGACCATCGTGCCGACGACGGTTCCCCCCTCGCGAAGTCGCGCCTTGGCGCCGTTCTTGGTCATCCCACCCTCCTCTCGGTCGTCACCGGGCGGCCCGGGCGGCGGTGAGGCGGCACCCGGCTTGATCCTTCACCGTCCGGTTCGCCAGATACGTCGGCCACTCGCCCCGAAGGTACTGCACAATCTGCCGGCTGACTTTTTGGGCCAGGTCGTCGATCGCCTCGATCGTGGTCGAGGCGTAGTGCGGAGTCAGCACAATGTTCTCCATCTTGAGCAGCGGGTTGTCTTTGGCCGGCGGCTCGGTCCAGAGGACATCGAGGCCGGCGCCGGCGAGCCGGCCCGAGCGGAGGGCCTCGATCAATGCCTCCTCGTCGACGACCTTTCCCCGCGAGGTATTGACCAGAATCGCCCCCGGCTTGATCGCCGCAAACTGTGCCCTCCCGATCAGCCCCTCCGTCTCTTTGGTGAGCGGCGTGTGCACCGACACGACATCGCTGCGCGCCAGGAGCGCCTCCAGGCTGTTGACCTTTTCGACCCCCAACTTCGCCATCGCCGGGGCCTCCACGTACGGATCGAACGCGACCGGCTGGAAGCCAAACCCCTTCGCGCGCTCCGCGACCATACGGGCAATATGGCCGAATGCCACGAGCCCCATGGTCTGTCCCCGGAAGCGCCGCATCGGCAAGAG
>DASSXJ010000169.1 GCA_035703895.1 bacterium
CGGGGGCGAAGAACGCGCTGCCGGTCTTGAGCAGGCTCACGATCTCCGCGCCGCCCTTCCGAGTGCGTTCCGCGAGCGCCGCGATCTGCTCAGGGGGGAGCAGGGTGGCGAGCGGGATGCCTCCGACCGTCGCGAGGCTGCTCAGCGGGACCATGTGCGTATCGCTGTGAGCACCGATCACCATCGCGGAGACATCCTGCACCGAGACGCCGAGGGCCTGCGCGATGAACGTCCGAAACCGGGTGCTGTCGAGCGCGCCGCTCTGCCCCATCACCCGTTCTGGGGGGAATCCGCTCACCTTGAAGGCCAGGTACACCATCACATCGAGCGGATTGGTGACGACAATCAAGTGGGCGGTCGGTGAGCGCTTGGTCACCTGCTCGGTCACGCCTCGGACGATCCCGGCGTTTGTGGCGAGGAGGTCCTCCCGGCTCATCCCAGGCTTGCGGGCGATCCCGGCAACGATCACGACGATATCCGAATGCGCGGTCTCATCGTATCCGTTAGTGCCGGTAATACGGAAGTCGACGCCTTCGATCGGCTCCGCTTCCATGAGATCCAGCGCCTTCCCCTGGGGCATCCCCTCGATGACGTCCACCAGCACCACGTCGGCGAGCCGGTGCGAAAGCATCCACTGGGCGGCCGAATGCCCGACATTTCCGGCTCCGACAATCGTCACTTTTGCCCGCGTCCTGACCACCCGGTGTCCCTCCAATGCCTCACATGCTGTCGATGACGGACGTGGCGAACTCGCTGGTGCGCACCTCGTGCGCGCCCTCGGTGAGCCGCGCCAGGTCGTAGGTCATGATCTTGCGACGGAATGTTGCTTCCATTCCTTTGATGATCAGGTCCCCCGCCTCCCGCCATCCGAGGTGCTCCAGCATCATCACCCCGGACAGGATCAACGACCCGGGGTTCACCTTGTCCTGGTTTGCGTACTTGGGTGCGGTACCGTGCGTCGCCTCGAACACCGCGTGGAAATCGCTGATGTTCCCACCCGGCGCCATGCCGATCCCACCCACCTGAGCGGCCACCGCGTCGGAAATGTAGTCACCGTTGAGGTTGCCGGTGGCGATGACATCGAACGACCTCGGCCGGGTCAGCAGGTGTTGGAACGTGACGTCGGCGATGTAGTCCTGGATCAAGATCTTCCCGGACGGGATCTTCCCGCGGTGCTTCTCTTCGACCTCGCCCCAACGGATCGTCCGATCGCCGAACTCTTCGCGGGCCAATTCATAGCCCCACTGCGCGAACGCCCCCTCAGTGTACTTCATGATGTTGCCCTTGTGCACGAGGGTGACGCTCCGGCGGCCGTGGTCGATCGCGTACTGGATGGCCTTGCGGACCAGCCGCTTGGTCCCAAACGGGCTCATCGGCTTGAGCCCGACCCCGGCGCCCTCGCGGATCTTCCACTTGAACTCGCGGCCCACAAAGTCGATCAGCTTCTTGGCCTCGGGGGTGCCGCCCGCAAACTCGTACCCGACGTAGATATCCTCGGTGTTCTCCCGGAACACGACGACGTCCACCTGCTCCGGGTGGCACACCGGGCTCGGCACGCCCTCGAAGTACCGCACGGGACGGATGCACGCGTACAGGTCGAGCTGCTGACGGAGCGACACGTTGAGGCTCCTGAACCCACCCCCGATCGGGGTCGTCAGCGGGCCCTTGATCCCGACGGTGTAGTACTCGAACGCGCGCAGGGTATCGTCGAGGAGCCAGGTCCCGAACTGGGTGTGGGCCTTCTCCCCCGCGAAGACCTCGAACCACACGATCTGCTTCCGCCCGCCATAGGCCTTCTTGACGGCCGCTTCCAGCACGCGCACGGTCGCCCGCCAGATGTCGGGTCCGGTGCCGTCGCCCTCGATGAACGGGATGATCGGAGTGTCGGGGACGTGCAGCGTGCCGTGGCGGATTTCGATCCGCTGCCCCTCGCGGGGAGGGGTGAGCGTCTCTAGGTTCAGCATCCCCCCGGTTCCTTTCTTCCGAGGATCGGGAGAAGAGCCCGCCAGTAGTCTTTCACAGCTTCATGAGGACGACCACGGTAAGGATGGTGCCGACAATGGCACTGCCGTAACACGCGAAGGCCACGAGACCCCGGCCGCCCTTTAACCCTAGGTCGACGAGCGCGAAGCGGAACCGGTGCGCCCAATGGAAGAGTGGGAGCGAGATCAGGACGAAGAGGTAGAGCCGGCTGATCGGGTGGGAAACCAGCGCAAGCACCCGGTCGTATTCGAACGACTCCCGAACCCAGCCCGCGGGCCCCGCGATCCCGGTGAGCACGATGTGGACCGGTACAAGGAAGGCGGCAACGACTCCTCCGACCGCGAAGAGCGCCCACCAGAACGGATCGTTTGACCTGGCCATTTCTCACTTCCACCACAGCACAATGGACGTCATGGCGATGGAGGCGCCAATCCACGCTACGTAAGTGCCACCCACGACGATCAGCGGTGGCACCCTCCGCTCTCCGAACTGCATTCGCATCGCCATCGGGGTGAGATTGAACCACGTGACGGTGTGGAAGAGTGCGGCGGCGAGCACCAGGACATGAAAGACGATCATCCCGGGGGATGCAAGAAACCGCAGGTAAGCCTCGTACGCTTCGCGTCCCTTGGCAAGGTTGTGCAGCATCAGCAGGAAGAGTATCAGATAGGCGACGATGAAGACGCTGGTCAGCTCCCGTATCATGAAGAGAAAGTAGGCGCGGTTGGTGAGCCACCAGGTAGGTGACATGGGACGGTGATACGGGCTCATCATCTCCCCCACGGCCAGAGGACGCTCTTAAACCAATCGATGGTGCTGGACACCTTGGCCTGCTGGATGGCCCCCGCAGGATCGACGTGTGCCGGACAGACGACAGTGCATTCGCCAACGAGGGTACACTCCCAGATGCCCTCATCGCCGGCGACGATCTCCTGGCGCTGCGGGCGTCCCTGGTCGCGCGAGTCCATGCTGTACCGCTGGGCCAGGGCGGTCGCCGCCGGGCCCAGGAAGCGATTATCCATGCCATAGACCGGGCAGGCGGAGTAACAGAGCATACAATTGATACACATGCTGAACTGCTTGTACCGATCCAGCTCGGCCGGATTCTGGAGGAACTCCCCCTCGGAGAGCGGTCTCTCCTCCTTGCGGATGATCCAGGGCTTGATGCTCGTGAGCTTCTCCATAAAGTCGTCCAAGACGATCACCAGGTCGCGCTCGACCGGGAAATTCGCCAGCGGCTCGACCCGTACCGGGGCCGGGTAATAGTCCTTCAAAAAAGTGGCGCAGCTGAGCTTCGGAACCCCGTTGATCATCATCCCGCAACTGCCGCACACGCCCATCCGGCAGGACCAGCGATAAGAAAGGGTTCCATCAATCTCGTCCTTGATGTAGTTGATGGCATCTAGGACCACCCAGTCGTCGCGATACGGGACACGATACGTCTGCAAGGTGGGCGCGGGGTCTTGCTCCCCTCGGTACCTGAAGATCTCCAAGGTCATCGTCGCCGCCGGCATCTTCATCTCCCGTACACGCGTTCCGCGGGCGGCCAGCGGGTGATGACGACATTCAGGTATTCGATCCGCGGCGCACCGCCGGTTCGATAAGCCATGCTGTGCTTGAGGAAGCGTTCGTCGTCGCGCTTCGGATGATCGGTCCGCTGGTGTGATCCGCGCGACTCGGTGCGCGCCACGGCCGAATGGGCGATCGCCTCAGCGACATCCAGCATGAAATCGAGTTCGAGCGCAGATGTGAGTTGGGTGTTGAAACTCAGGCTGCGATCGTCGAGGCGGATGTTCGAGAACCGTTCGCGGAGCCCCGCCAGCCGGTCGCAGGTCTCCCGGAGCGACGCCTCGTCGCGGTAGATGCCGGCGCCGGCCTCCATCGTCCGGGTCATCTCGGTCCGCAACGTTACAATGCGCTCGGTGCCCCCCTCTTTCCGGATGAAGTCGCTGGCGATGCGCTGCTGCTCGTCGCGTGCCTGGGCGGCCAGGGCCGTGCGGTCGATCTCCGAGTGCTCCAAGGCGAACGTGGCCGCACTCTTGCCCGCCCGGGCTCCGAACACCAACAGCTCCGGCAGCGAGTTCGACCCCAGCCGGTTCGCCCCGTTGATGCTGACGCAGGCGACTTCGCCCGCGGCGAACAGGCCGGTCAGGGATGACGCGCCGTGCACGTCTGTGTGCACACCCCCCATCATGTAGTGCACGACCGGCCGGACCGGGATGGGCTCGTACACCGGGTCGATGCCGACATAGCGGCGCGCGAGCTCGCGCAGGAAGGGGAGGTCTGCATTGATCTTCTTCTCGCCCAAGTGCCGCATGTCGAGAAGCACGACCTCCCCGTAAGGACCTTCGATGGTACGACCCTTTTGGGCCTCCTTCACAAACGCCTGCGACACCTTGTCTCGAGGCCCCATTTCCATGGCCCGCAACCGCGGCCAGGGCTCCGGGGGGCCCAGGCCGTAGTCCTGCAGATAGCGGTAGCCATCCTTGTTGACGAGGATGGCCCCCTCCCCCCGGGCCCCCTCGGTGATGAGGATACCCGTGCCCGGCAGCCCCGTGGGGTGGTATTGGACGAATTCCATGTCCTTGAGCGGCACCCCGGCCCGATAGGCCATGGCCATCCCGTCACCGGTCTTGATGGCCCCGTTGGTGGTAAAGGGAAAAACGCGACCCGCTCCGCCCGTACAAAGAATCACCGCCCTGGCCGCGATCAGCCGGACGTGCCCGGTGCGCATCTCGATGGCCGTGACGCCTTGACATCGGCCATTCTCCACGAGCAGCTTCGTCGCGAACCACTCGTCGTACCGCTTGATCGCAGCGAATTTCAGCGAGGTCTGGAACAGGGTATGCAGCATGTGGAAGCCGGTCTTATCGGCCGCAAACCATGTACGCTCGATCGTCATCCCGCCAAAGGGCCGGACGGCGACGCTTCCGTTCGGATCGCGGCTCCAGGGGCAGCCCCAATGCTCGAGCTGGATCATCTCGCGTGGAGCTTCCTTGACGAACGCTTCGACGGCATCCTGATCCGCCAGCCAATCGGACCCGCTGATCGTGTCGGTCATATGGTCCTCGACGCTGTCGTTCTCTTTGATCACCGCGGCGGCGCCCCCTTCGGCCGACACGGTGTGGCTGCGCATCGGGTAGACCTTCGAGACGATCGCGATGTCAAGCTCGGGATTCGTCTCGGCCGCGGCGATGGCAGCGCGCAGCCCGGCCCCCCCGCCGCCGATGATGACGATGTCGTGCTGGATGATCTCTGCCACTCTCCTAGGTGCCCCGCGGCTCCTTCTTTTTCCCGAACACCCGGAGGAGCGACCGCCAGGGATCAAAGTAGTCGTCCGCCATGCGCTCCTTGAGGGGGATGATGGCGTTATCGGTGATGTGGATGTGCTCCGGGCAGACCTCCTCACAGCACTTGGTAATGTTGCAGAACCCGATCCCGCCGCTCCCTCGGAGGAGGTCCGTCCGCGAGAGCGTGTCCTTGGGGTGCATTTCCAGGGCGGCAACCCGCACCATGAATCGGGGGCCCATGTAGCGGTCGAACCCATCGTGCTCCCGCAGGACGTGGCAGACGTCCTGGCAGAGGAAGCACTCGATACACTTCCGGAACTCGAAGAGCCGTTCCACGTCCTCGGGATACATCTTCCATGGTCCGGGGTCATACGGGCTGGGTGTAAACGGCGGGATCTGCTTGTTGACCCGATAGTTCCAGGAGACATCCGAGACGAGGTCTTTGATGACAGGAAAGGCTTTCATCGGCCGCACAGTAATCGGCTCGCCCTTGAAGTCGTCCACGCGGGTCTTGCACATCAACCGGGGGTGACCATTGATCTCCGCACTGCACGACCCGCACTTCGCCGCCTTGCAGTTCCAGCGGCACGCAAGGGTGCCATCCAGGTGAGCCTGGATGTAATGGATCCCGTCGAGTACAACCATGCCTTCGGTAACGGGCACCCCGTATGTGACCAGATCACCACCTTTGGCATCACCGCGGAATACGTGGAAGGTCGCCTCCGCCATTTCTCCTCCTAGGCCGTCTGTTGGATGAGCCGGGCGAGGTCGAGCGGCATCTGCGGGACCGGCCGCGTCGTCGCCTTCATCTTGCCGTCGCGGTACACGACGACGTTCAAGGTCCCCCACTGGGGGTCTTGGTTGGGGTAGTCCAGGCGCCAGTGTGCCCCGCGACTCTCCTGACGCTCGATCGCCGACCGGAAGATCGCTTCGCACAGCGTCAGCATGAAGCGGACGTCGCGGCACGCGTGCCACCCGGGATTGAAAAGCCTCGAGCCTCCGACCCGGAGTCCCTCGACGCGCTTCTGCAGCGCCCCCACCTTTTCGAGTCCTTGGGCAAGCCCCTCTCCGGTCCGCGCGATCCCGGCGTGTGTGCTCATCACCTCTTGCAACTCCTCGTGCAGACCGAAGGGATTCTCCTGTCCGTCCCCCTCGAACGGGCGCTGGAGTAGGGTCCGCTCTTCTTCGGCCTGGTGCTCGTCCACCTGCGGCGCGGCGCGGAGCCCCCCGACGTAGGCAGCCGCATGCTCGCCAGCCCGCTTGCCGAAAACCAGGAGGTCGCCCAGCGAGTTACCTCCAAGCCGGTTGGCGCCGTGAAGTCCCGCAGCCACCTCCCCGACGGCAAACAGGCCAGGCACAGTCGTCGCCCCAGTCCCCGCTTCCACGCGCACGCCACCCATCACGTAGTGGACCGTTGGCGCGACTTCCATCGGGGACTTCGTAATGTCGATATTCGCCAGCTTGAGGAACTGCTCGTACATGCTAGGCAGTTTCCGTTTGATGAACTCCGGCTCCCAGTGGGTGATGTCCAGAAACGCCCCGCCATGGGGGCTTCCGCGCCCCGCCCGAACTTCCTCATAGATGGACCGCGCGACTACGTCCCGACTGCTGAGCTCCTTTTTCTTCGGGTCGTACCGCTCCATGAAGCGCTCGCCCAGACTGTTCCGGAGGACTCCACCCTCCCCGCGGACCGCCTCGGTCACCAGGATGCCCCGCACGCCGGGAGGCCAAACCATCCCGGTAGGGTGGAACTGCACCATCTCCATGTCCATGAGTTCGGCGCCGGCATCGTAGGCCATCGCACACCCGTCCCCGGTGCACTCCCAGGAGTTGCTCGTGACCTTGTAGACTTTGCCCCACCCGCCGGTGGCCAGGATCACAGCCTTCGCCCGGAAGAGCACGAACCGCCCATCTTCGCGCCGGTAGCCAAACGCCCCGGCGATCCGTTCCGCGTCCTTGAGCAGCCAGGTGAGCGTCACCTCCATGTAGACCTCGATCCTACTGTGCACCGCCTTGTCCTGGAGCGTCCGGATGAGTTCAAGCCCGGTCCGGTCACCGACGTGACAGGCCCGCGGGTAGGTGTGGGCCCCGAACGGACGCTGGAGAATTTTTCCATCGGGTGTGCGGTCGAATAGACCTCCCCACTGTTCCAACTCGTACACACGGTCGGGCACTTCCCTGGCAAAGATCTCCACCATGCGATAGTCATTGATCAGCTTACCGCCGCGCATGGTATCGATGAAGTGTGCCTGCCAGTTGTCCCTAGGATCCACGTTCCCGAGGGCCGCAGCGATCCCCCCCTCCGCCATGACCGTATGGGCCTTGCCGAGGAGCGACTTGCACACCAAGCCGACGGAGAGCCCAGCCTCCACCGCGGCGATCGCCGCACGCATGCCGGCGCCTCCCGCGCCGATTACCAAGACGTCGTGCTCGAATGTCTCGTACCAGTCAGCCATTCACGCCTCCCACAAGATCCCAGGCTAGAACAAGGCCGGGTCGACGATCTCTTTCGCCATCAGCAGGCGCAGGTAGACGTCGACGGCGACGACGGAAAAGAGGCTCGCCCATGCCCACACTGCGTGCTCGTGGTTCAACGGCGTCACCCACTGCCACAGGCGAAAACGCGCTCGGCCGCCGCTGGCGCAGGAGTAGCAGTCGAGGTTGCCGCCAACGATGTGGCGGAACGCATGGCAGCCGAGCGTGTACCCGGAGAGTAGAACGACGTTGGCGAGGAACAGCAGCGAGCCCAGGTGGATCCCGAAACGCCCGTTAAACACAAACGCCTTGATCGCATCGATCCACAGGAAGACGAGCACCACGATTGCCGCGTACAGCAGGTAGCGGTGGAGGTTGTTGAGGACGAAGGGAAACGATGTCTCGCCGCTGTACTGACGGCGGGACTCAGGGATCATGCACGAGATGGGGTCGGCGAAGTAGGAGCGATAGTACGCCTTGCGGTAATAATAGCAAGTCGCCCGGAACCCGGCTGGGGCCCACAGCACCCAAAACGCCGGCGAGATCGGGATGGCAGCGATCGTCACCGGAGGCGAGTAGAATGGCGAGAGGTACGACCCGATAGACCCGTGCCCCTGGAACGCTACCCAGGTCGCGTAGACCACGAAGCCCGACAGGATGGTAACGGTGGCGGCCGGCTGGAGCCACCAGGGCATGGATGAGGCATACGAATGCGTCGCCGCATGGTCGGCCATGAGACTCTACCCGACTCCGACGTGGGACTGGGGAGCCTATTCCGCTCCGTCAGAGTCGTTTCCTCCCCCACTGACGACGCGCCCGCGCAGTATACTTGTTACGCCGAAAGCACTGTCGCTATGGAGGATGCCAATGAGCACGGACGGACAGTACCGGATCGAACGTGATGCCTTAGGGGAGGTGCGGGTTCCCGCCGATGCCTACTACGGCTCGCAGACCGCCCGCGCGATCGAGAACTTTCCCATCAGCGGCCTCAGGCTCCCACGGGCGTTCATCGCCGCCACCGCAATGATCAAGCGGGCGGCCGCAGAGGTGAATGCCGCGCTGAAGCTTCTCGATCCGAAGGTCGCGGACGCGATAGTGCAAGCGGCGGAGGAAGTCATCGACGGGAAGTGGGACGCGCAATTTCCGATCGACGCGTTCCAGATGGGCGCCGGCACGTCCCAGAACATGAACGCGAACGAGGTGATCGCCAACCGCGCGATCGAGCTGCTCGGCGGCAGGCGGGCTGACTACAAACTCGTCAACCCCAACGACCATGTCAACATGGCCCAGTCCACCAACGATGTCACGCCGACCGCGATCCGACTTGCCGCGCTGATGACCCTCGGCGACCTGCTCTCAGCCCTCGAGGGCCTTGTGGAAGCGCTGGGGCAGAAGGCCCACGAGTTCGACAGCATCGTGAAGGCCGGCCGCACCCACCTCCAGGACGCCGTCCCGGTTCGGCTGGGCCAGGAGTTCGGCGCGTACGCGCAGGCGGTCGCCATCGACATCGAACGCATCAAGAACGCTCGTGAACGCCTGCTCTACATCGGGATCGGCGGGACGGCGACGGGAACCGGGCTCAACGCCGATCCGCAGTATCACGTCCGGATGGTGCGCCGACTCTCCGAGTTGACCGGGCTGCCGCTTCGCAGTTCGGGGAACCTCTTCGAGTCGATGCAGAACATGGCGGATGCGCTCGAGTGCTCGGCCGCGCTCCGGACCCTCGCCGCCACCCTCACACGCATTGCCAACGATCTGCGCCTGATGGCCTCGGGGCCGAACACAGGCCTCGACGAGATCCGCCTCCCGGCGGTGCAGCCCGGATCCTCGATCATGCCCGGGAAGGTCAACCCATCGATGGCCGAGATGTTGAACATGGTCTGCTTCCATGTGATGGGCAATGATCTGACCGTCTTGACCGCGGTCCAGGCGGGTCAGCTCGAGCTCAACGTCATGCTGCCGGTCATCGCGCTCAACCTCCTTCAGTCGATCCAGATTTTGACCAACGCCGTCGGAGCGTTCACCGACCGGTGCGTACGGGGCATCGTGGCCAACGAGGAGCGGTGCCGTCACTGGGTCGAACACAGCGCGGCGCTGGCGACCGCGCTCAACCCGTACCTTGGTTACAGCACCGTGGCCGAGGTCGTGAAGGAGTTCGTCCGCACGGGCCGCCCGATCCGGCAGATCGTCTTGGAGCGGGGCCTCCTCTCCGAGGCGCAACTCAACGAGATCTTGTCGGTCCGCGCGATGACCGAGCCAGGGATTCCGGGCAAGGCCCGAGCGCTGTAGGCCCGCGCCGGAGGACCGAGGGGGTGGGCGATGCACATCTCGTTGTCCGACCTGCTATGGGTGTTTTTCATCATCTCCTTCCTCCAACCGCTGCTCTCCCGACAGTGGCAGCAGACAAGCCGCCTGCGGCTGTTCCAGCAGCTGGAACGCAGCCGGGGCAGCCGGGTCATCGCCCTGATCCACCGCGAAGAGACGATGAGCCTGCTGGGGTTTCCGATCGTCCGGTACATCGACATCCAGGACTCGGAGGAGGTGCTGCGGGCGATCCGGCTGACGCCGCCCGAGATGCCGATCGATGTCATCCTCCACACGCCCGGCGGGCTGGTGCTCGCGGCGGAGCAGATCGCACGGGCGCTCCGCGATCATCCGGGGCGGGTCACGATGTTCGTCCCGCACTACGCGATGTCGGGCGGCACCCTGGTGGCCCTGGCCGCCGACGAGATCGTCATGGACCCCCACGGGGTGCTGGGCCCGGTTGACCCGCAGCTCGGCAACCATCCCGCCGTCTCGATCATCGCCGCAGTGAATCGCAAGCCGGTGGAGCGCGTTGACGATGAGACGTTGATCCTCGCGGACATGTCCCAAAAAGCGCTGCAGCAGGTCCGGGCGGTCGTGGTCGAGTTGGCGTCGCGGCGGCTTCCGACCGACCGGGCGGAGGCGCTGGCCGCGCGCCTGACCGGCGGCGGCTGGACCCACGACTATCCGATCACGGTGACGGAGGCGCGGGAGCTCGGATTTGCGATCTCCACGGAAATGCCGAGAGCCATTTACGATATGATGCAACTCTACCCGCAGTCGGGGCGCCGCCGGCCCTCCGTGGAATATGTGCCGCTTCCCTACCGGGCGCCGGCCGCTCCCCTCCCGCGCGACCGCGAACACCGCTAGGGCGGGGCGGGCGGGAGTTTCCGTCGGGTCAGCGAGAGGCGATCCAGGTCACGTCGGGTCGCCCCGACATGTGGTTGGCCGCGCGCGCCAACACGAAGAGGAGATCGGAAAGCCGGTTGACATACTTCAGAAGCTCGGGGTTGACCGGCTCTTGCCCGGCGAGCCGTACGATCTCCCGCTCCGCCCGGCGGGCGACTGTACGCGCGTGGTGGAGGGCGGCGGCCGCGGGCGTGCCGCCGGGGAGCACGAACTCGCGTAGGGCCGGCAGCATGGCCTCGAAGCGATCAATCTCCCCTTCGAGGGCTGCCACCCGCTCCGCGGGCGTGCGCATCACGTGCCCGGCTGCCCGGGAAGCCGCGTCGGGCGTCGCAAGCTCGGCCCCAAGATCGAACAACTGATGCTGCAGGCGCTCGAGGACGCCGTCGATCTCCTGGGGCATCTCAGTCGAGCGGGCTAGGCCGATGACCGCGTTCAACTCGTCGACGGTGCCGTAGGCGCAGACCCGAAGGGCGTCCTTCGAGACCCGTTCGCCGCCGAAGAGGCTCGTCTCGCCGCCATCCCCCGTTCTCGTATAGATTCGCGTCACGGGACGCTCATTCGTCCGCGGCCACACCCTCTCTACGCAATGCGGGGGCCGCGGCGTCACGCTCGCTCCGACCTGCCATCACGTAGGTGCGGAACCAGGCCAGGATGTGCTTCAGCCGTTCGATGCGATGCTTGGGCTGGCCGTTCCGGGAGAGATCGTGGCTTTCCCCCGGGAACCGGACGAACAGCGTCGGGACGCCCTGCTTCTTGAGCGCTACGAAGAGCTGCTCGCCCTGCTCGATCGGGCAGCGCAGGTCGTTCTCGCTGTGGAGAATCAGGAGCGGCGTCCGCATCTGACGCACGTAGGTGATCGGCGACCGCTCCAGATAGAACTCCGGCGATTCCCACGGATCACCGGGAAACTCCCAGAACCCCTTCTGATACGCGAGGTCCGAGGTCCCCCACTGGCTGTACGCGTTACTGATGCTCCGCATCGTGACGCCGGCCGCAAAGCGTTGGGTGTGCCCCACCACCCAGTTGGTCATAAACCCACCGTAGCTGCCCCCCGCGACACCGAGCCGGTCGGGATCGATCCAATCGTAGCTGGCGAGCGCGTGATCGACTCCGCGCATGAGGTCCGCGTAGTCCTTCCCACCCCAGTCGTGGCGGGTGGCCGCGGTGAACGTCTGCCCGTATCCCTGACTCCCGCGTGGGTTCATGTAGATCACGCCGTACCCCGAGGCGGCAAGCACTTGAAGCTCGTGGAAGAACGCGTTCCCGTACGCGCCGTGAGGCCCGCCATGAATCTCGAGCACCGTCGGGATCCGCTTCCCGGGCGTCGTGCCGCGGGGCCGTAACGCCCAGCCCTCGATCTTCCACCCGTCCACGCTGGAAAATTGAAACCGTTCCGGGACGGCGAGGGCCAAGGTCCCGAGCGATGGGCCGTTCCAGTCCGAGAGCCGTCGAAGCGGGGCCGCGCCCGCCCCCAGCTCCTGGACCGCGAGCTCCCCTGGGGTCAGCGGATCGCTTTCCACACAGACCACCCGCCGGGCGCTCCGGTCCAGCGAGCACCCGATCAATTCGTGATCTCCTGCCGTCTCTTGACGCACCGCGCCATCGAGGACGGCGGCCGACGCAATCTGCGTGTTGCCGCCGTCGGCGTACATAAAGAACACCCGCGATCCGTCGGGCGCCCAGCTGAGGCCGCCGGCGCCGGGGTGCGCGCGCGTGTCGGAGATCACGTGATGATCGGCGCTCCGGTCGAACCTTCGCGTCAAGCATGTAGGATCGCCGCCGGTCACTCGAACGATCCAGACTTGAGCATTGGTCGCCCCCCGGCACGCATTGTCGTGCCCAACGTACGCGATGCGGGTGCCGTCGGGAGACCAGGCAGGCTGCCCCGCAGGTCCGATGCCCCGGGTCAGGCGGCGCGGGGATCCCCCTCCCTCGACGGCCGCAACCCAGATGTCGGTCACGTTGGTGAGATCGGCGTTCGGGTCGGGGTTGGCCGCGTAGGCGATCGACTTCCCGTCCGGCGACCAGGCGGGGTTGGTGTGGTCGCACTCCTCATGGGTCAGCGGATGCGCCTCGCCGCCGTCCGCGGGAAGCACCAGCACCTGCTTCCAGCGTCCGTCCCAGAACCCCTCGCCGTCCAGCTTATAGCGCAGCCGTGAGATCACGCGGACGTCGCTCTCGTCCGGCCCGGGCTTTGGTTGCGGTTTTCCGACGAGGGCCAGCCACCGGCTGTCGGGCGACCAGGCCAGCTCGGATGGCACGGAGGCGCCCGAGGTGAGAGGTCGGGCCTCCCCACCGTCCGGATCGATGATCCAGATCTGCTTCTCTCCGCTCCGGTCCGAGATGAACGCGATCCGCCGGCCGTCGGGGGACCAGCGGGGGCTCGTGTCGCGGCCCCGCGCGGTGGTCAATTGTCGCGGCGCGCCGCCGTTGGTCGGGACGATCCACAGATGAGTGTGGTAGGCGTTGGCCCCGCCGTCGGCGGTCGTCACCGTGCAGACCACGCGAGACCCGTCCGGAGACAGTTGCGGGTCGCCGACGATCTTGAGCGCAAGCAGATCCTCGATGGTGACCTCACGCAGGCTCATCACAAGATCTCCTCCTCAGGATCCCCGGCCGAGCAGTGGGGGCGGCAGACCATCGGTCCAAGAACACACCCGGTGTCCTCATCGTTCTGCGACGGGCGCGTGCGTCCCTCCGGCCGCCTCCGCCGTCACCGCCCCAGCGCGAGCCGCTGAGCGAGTTGGATCGGAAGACCCCGCGCCGTCATCTTCGCCTGGGTGGCCGCGAAGGGATAGGGGAGACGCTGGAGCGTCACGGTACGCGTCTCGGTATCGAGCAGCAGGTACGAGGCGCGTGGATCTCCATCCCGCGGCTGCCCGACGCTCCCGACGTTGACGATGTACCGGGACGACCGGGCGAGCGGGACGCTGTCGCCCGCCGGCAGGGCCCGCGCGCTCACTGTCCCGTCGGCCTCCAGGATGAACGTGCCGGGGACGTGCGAGTGCCCGACCAGGCAGAGCGAGAACGCGTGCTCAGAAAAGATCGCGAGCGAGGTCGGAAGATCGAGGATGTATTCCTCGAAGGGGTCCCGCGGGCTTCCGTGGACGGCGAGGAAGTCGTCGATCACGAGCCGGTCGGGCAGCGTCACCAGCCATCGGCGTGTGTCCTCGCTCACGACGCCCATCGTCCACTCGATGGCCTGGCGCGCAAGTGGGGTGAACACGCTGATGTCGAGCGCGCCGATGGCCGCGAGGTCGTGGTTCCCCGCGATGACCGGACCCGCGAGTCCTCGGATGCGCTCGACACACTCGTTGGGATCGGGGCCGTACCCGACCGTGTCGCCGAGGCAGAGACAGACGTCCGGCCGGCCGCGGCGGACGTCGGCCAGGACGATCTCGAGGGCCTCAAGGTTCCCGTGAACATCCGACAGCACTGCGTATCGCACAGAATGACCCC
Source organism: bacterium (assembly GCA_035703895.1). Classification (NCBI taxonomy): domain Bacteria; species bacterium. The sequence goes on from DASSXJ010000169.1 coordinate 14,421, forward strand.
TGACCCTACCGCCGCCGTTTGCCGAGCTCGGCGAAGACGTCGTCCGGACTGAGGCCGAGGAACACAAGGAGCGCGATCGAGTGAAACCAGAGGTCGGCGGTCTCCTCGACGAGCCGCTCGCGGGTTTCCTTGCGGGCGGCCCGCGTCACCTCTGCCGCTTCTTCCATAATCTTCTCGTTGAGCCGCGCCAGGCCCTCGGCGAACAGCCCGGCGGTGTACGATCCTTCGCGCGGGCGCGCCCGCCGGTCCGCCAGCACCGTGGCGATCTCGTGGAGGACCCGAGCTGACCCAACCGGTGGCGCGGGCGGCGGGCCGTTCTCGGGCTCGATCGCCGCCTCGCCCTGCCGCTCGGCAACGGACCGATAAAAGCAGGTTCGATGCCCGGTATGGCAGGCGGGTCCGGTTTGTTCCACACGGAGCAGGACGGCATCACCATCGCAATCGGCGCGGATCGCGGTCACCCGCTGGGTATGGCCCGACTCCTCCCCCTTCCGCCACAACCGCTGGCGGCTCCGGCTCCAGTACCACGCCTGCCCGGTCTCGAGGGTCCGCCGCAGCGCCTCGCGGTTCATGTGCGCCACCATCAGGACCTCGCCGGTGCCGGCGTCCTGCGCCACCGCGGTGACCAGGCCGCTCGGGTCGAACCGGAACGTATCGCTCTCCATAGGCCCAATCCCCCCGCGGATCAGCGGCGCACCGGAATCCCGGCCGCAGCCATGTGCGCTTTCGCCTCGGCGATGCTGTGCCGGCGGAAATGGAACATCGACGCGGCAAGCACGGCGTCGGCATCCGCCTCCCGTATCACGTCGACGAAGTGCCGGGGATGGCCCGCGCCCCCGGAGGCGATGATGGGAATGCGGACCGTGTGTGTCACCGCCCGCGTCAGCGCCAGGTCGTACCCTTGCTCATGCCCGTCCTGATTCATGCTCGTCAGGAGGATCTCCCCGGCCCCCCGATCGGCCGCCTCACGGGCCCACTCGACCGCATCCCGCCCCGTTGGCGCGCGTCCCCCGTGCGTGTACACTTCCCACCGGCCGGGGGCGATCTGCCGCGCGTCGATCGCCACCACGATGCACTGGCTCCCGAACCGCAGGGCGGCTTCCCGAATCAGCTCGGGTCGCTCGTGCGCGGCGGTGTTGATCCCGACTTTGTCGGCCCCGGCGCCGAGCATCCGTCGCAGATCCTCGACCGTTCGGAGCCCGCCCCCCACCGTGAACGGGATCGTGAGCACCTCCGCCGTCCGACGGACGACCTCCTCCATGATCCCGCGCCGCTCGTGGGACGCCGTGATGTCCAGGAACACGACCTCGTCGGCTCCCTCTCGATCATACAGAACGGCCAGTTCCACCGGATCCCCGGCGTCGCGGAGATTCACAAAACTCGTGCCCTTGACGACCCGGCCGGCGTCAACGTCGAGGCAGGGAATGACGCGTCGTGCCAGCATCGACTCAGGCGGCGGCCGCCAGCAGGTCCTCGAGCCGCACCAGGCCCTCGTACAGCGCCCGCCCCACGATCACCCCTTCGAGTCCCATCGCCTCGAGGGGACGCAGGTGCTCAATATCCTCGACCGAGGCAACCCCGCCGGCAGCGATCACCGGCACGGTGACGCCGCGCAGGAACCGCTCGATCGCGGCCACGTTGGCGCCTCCGAGCGTCCCATCCGGATCGATGTCGGTATAGATGATGCGCGGCGCTCCCGCGTCGATGACTTGAGCCGCGGCCGCGGCGGCGGCCGTCCCCGTGCGGGTCACCCAGCCCTCCGTCCTCACTTCGCCGTCGCGCGCATCGATCCCGACCACGATGCGGTCGCCGAACCGACGGCAGGCCTCCTGCAAAATCTCTCGGCGGGACAGCGCGACGGTGCCGAGGATCACGCGGGCGGCGCCCGCATCGAGCCACCGCTCGACCGTCGCGAGATCCCGCATCCCCCCGCCTACTTCGACCGGGATGGCCGCCGCCTTGATGAGGCGCTGGATCGCGTTCGCGTTGGCCTGGGCGCCCGTGAACGCGCCGTCGAGGTCGACCACGTGCAGCCAGCGTGCGCCCGACGCCACCCACCGCAGGGCCGCCGCGGTAGGATCGGCATCAAAGAGGAGCTCATGGTCCGCCGCGCCTTGAATGAGGCGCACGCAGCGGCCGCCCCGGACATCAACCGCGGGGAGCACCAACACCGGCGACCCACCTGGCGAAGTTCTCCAACATCCGGATCCCGACACCGCCCGATTTCTCGGGGTGAAACTGGGTGGCCCACACGTTGCCGCGGCCGACCACCGCGGCAACCGGCCCCCCGTACTCCGCCATCGCGGCGATGAGCCCGTCATCCGCCGGCACCGCATGGTATGAGTGGATGAAGTACACGTGATCGCCGGGGGTGCACCCGTCGAGCAACGGAGACGGACGCAGAAGTCTCAGGGCGTTCCATCCCATGTGGGGGATCTTCACGCTCCCGGAGAGGCGAACGACCCGGCCCGGGAACAGGCCGAGCCCGCGATGTACCCCGTCCTCCTCGCTTTCCTCGAACAATAGCTGCATCCCAAGACAAATTCCTAGAAACGGCCGGCCGGAGTCCACAAACGCCCGGATGCGATCGGCAAATCCCTGGGACCGGAAGCGGGCCATCGCCGGGCCGAACGCCCCGTCCCCTGGAACGACGAGCGCGGCGGCCCCCTCGAGGGGGGCCGGTTCGTCGATGATGCGGACCGCCAACCCTTGGCGCTCCAGCGCCTTCTGAATGCTCCTGAGGTTCCCGGCCCCGTAGTCCACGACCGCGATCATGTCAGGGTTCCCTTAGTCGACGGCACGCCCTGCACCCGCGGATCCAGCCGCACCGCCCGGTCGAGCGCAAGCGCGAGCGCCTTGAACATCGCCTCGATAATGTGGTGGGCATTCCGGCCGTGCACGAGGAGGATATGCAGCGTGATCCCCGCGTTTGTGGCAAACGCCCTGAAGAACTCTTCGGTCAGTTCGGTGTCGTACTCGCCGAGCCGCTGCCGCGGCACCGCCACGGCATAATGTAGATACGGCCGCCCGCTCACGTCCACCACGGCGAGCACCAACGCCTCGTCGAGCGGCGCGTGCTCGGAGGCGAACCGGGCGATTCCGGCCCCATCTCCCAACGCATCCCGGAGCGCCCGCCCGAGCGCGATCCCCACGTCCTCGACGGTGTGATGGGCGTCGATCTCCAAATCCCCGGAGGCGTTGACGGTCAAGTCGAACCGGCCGTGTCGGGCGAGCTGCGCCAGCATGTGGTCGAGGAACGGCAGACGGGTCGACCCGGTGAAGGCGCCGCTGCCGTCGAGGTTCCACATCACCTCGACCTGGGTCTCCGTGGTCTTTCGGACCGTCCGGCCGATGCGGCTCAATCCGGCCCTCCCCTGGCCTGAACGGCCAGCACATGCGCGGGGAAGTCCTCGTAGTGCCCCAGGCGCTCGACGACCGGCCGCACTCGCGCCAAGCCTTCCGCGGACAGGTGCGCTACCGACGTCGCCTTGAGATAGCTGAGCACCGTCACCCCCGAGGTCACGCGTGCAAACCCGCTCGTCGGCAACGCCGCGGGTACGCCGATCGCGTAGTTGCCTGCCGAGAACGGCGTGTGCTGACCGAGCAGGATCTCTCCGGCGTTGCGGATGCGCTGCAGCGTCGCATACGGATCCCTCGTCGCGACCTGCAGGTGCTCGGGCGCATAGAGATTGACGAATGCCACCGCTTCCTCCATCGAGCCGGCGACGATCACCCCACCGTAGTGGCTCATCGCGGTCTGCGCGAACTGACGCCGCTGGACCGGCAGTTGGTCCAGATACCGCGGCATGCGCTCGTGGACTTCCGCGGCGAGCGACTCGGCGGTCGTGACCAGAATCGCGGCAGAATCCGCGCCGTGCTCGGCCTCGTTCAGCAGGTCGAGGGCAAGTCGGTCCGGATCGGCGGACTCGTCGGCCAGGATCATCGATTCGGTGGGGCCGAGGAACGAGAGCAGCCGGACGCCGTAGGCCTGGACGGCGATCTGCGCGGCGGTCACATACGGATTTCCTGGGCCGCCTAGGAGTTGGACCCGGGGCACGGACGCGGTCCCGCACGCCAGCGCGGCAATGCCCGCGACGCCGTTGCAGCGGAATACCTGCGACACCCCGAGCAGATCAGCCGCGACCAGCACCGCCGGATCCGCGCTGCCGTCTTGGCGCGGTGGAAGGACGATGGCGATCTCCTCCACGCCGGCGACGACGGCCGGGGTTACCAGCGTGATCAAGGTCGAGGGAAAGGCCCCTTTCCCGCTCGGAATGTACACGCCGACGCCTTCCACGGGCGTGTATTTGACGCCGGCGGTGATCCCCGGTTCCATCTCCTCAAGCTGGACGCCCGGCGGCCGCAGCCACTCGTTGTACCGACGGGCCCGCTCGATGCTGCTCGCCAGCGCCGACCGCAGCCCGTCGTCGACCACGTCGTAGGCGCGCCGCATCTCTTGACGGTCGACCCGCAGACGGTCCGGCGAGAGGGTCACGCCATCGTACCGCTGCGTGTATTCCACCACGGCGGCGTCGCCGCGCTGCCGGACATCCTCGACGATGGCACGCACGTGCGCGACCCGCTCGGGATCAAACACCTCCACCCTCGACCGCTGCAACATCTGCCGGAGCCGCTCAGGGGGGGCCTGCCCCAACCGAAGAATGTCCACGTGGACCGCTCTCCTTTTATGCCGATGATCGGGGCCGAGCCGCGGCAGCGGTCCGGAGGCGCTCGACCACCGTCTGCACCGCCTCGGCGCGCGTGCGCAGGCTCACCCGATTCACGACGAGGCGGGCGGTCGAGCGAAACACCTCCGCCACCTCCACCAGATGGTTTTCAGAGAGGGTGCGCCCGGACATCACCAGGTCGAGGATGCCGTCGGCGAGCCCGACCTGTGGGGCCAGCTCCACCGTGCCGTTCAGTTCGATGATCTCCACCGAACGTCCCCGGCTCCAGAAGTACCGTTCTGTCGTGCGGGGGTATTTCGTCGCGATGCGGATCGGGCTCAGCAGCTCCCACGCCGCCGCCCGTTCCTCCGGGAACGCCACCACCCCCCGGCATGCGCCGAACCCGAGATCGACGAGCTCGTACACATCCCGGCCCTGCTCGAGGAGCATGTCCTTCCCGGCGATCCCGAGATCCGCGGCGCCGTGCTCCACGTAGGTCAAGAGGTCCGCGGGCTTAGCCACGAGCACCCGCACGGTCTCATCGACACACGGCAGGATGAGGCGCCGCGTCGACCGCCAGGCGTCGAAGGTAAGATAGCCTGCCGCCTCGAGCGTTCGCATCGAGTCCTCCAGCAGCCGCCCAGAGGCGACCGCCACCGTGAGGCCGTTCATGGCGGCGTGAGGAGATCGGCGAGTGCCACGGAGCGTTCGGGGCCGCGCGCCTCCCGGACGATCGCGCGCGCTCCAGCCACGAAGACCACGCGGGGCACGCCCGCTGCGATCGCTTCGCGCGCGACTTCGTCCCATGGCCGGCCGAGAATCTCAACCGTCACCGATAGCTCGCGTTCGCGCAGCGCGCCGGCGAGCCGCAGCGCATCGACGCGGGCGCCGTCCGCAAAGGTCACCGCCACGTCCGGCGTCCACCCGGACTCCCCGGGGTCGGAGGACGCCAGCACGCGGTCCACCCGCACGGCAAACCCCGTGGCGGGATACGGCGCGCCGAACCCCTCGAGGAGCCGATCGTACCGGCCCCCGCCTAACAACGAATAACCCAACGCCGAGGTGTGCCCCTCGAACACGATCCCCGTGTAGTACTCGAAGTCTCGAATGATGCTCAGATCCACCCGCACGATGTCCCCGACCCCGTAGGCGGCGAGCATCTTCATCAAATCCTCAAGATCGCCCAGCACGCGCTCGCTCTCGGGGGTGCCGGCGAGACGGCGGGCGTCGTGAATCGCGCTGGGGCCGCTCAGGACGGGCAGGTGGGAGAGCGCGTCGGCCCGCGCCGGCGGGATCCCGTACCGGTCGAGGATCGCGCGGAGTCCGACGAAGTCCTTTTGATAGAGGAACGCGCGGACCTCCCGGGTCCCCTCATCGGGCAGGGCCAGGCCGTCCAGCATGCCCCGCAGAAACCCCACGTGCCCCAGACTGATGGAGCATCCCTGGGTGCCGGACGCCTCGAGCGCCTCCACCGCGAGGGCTACGATCTCCGCGTCCGCTTCCAGGGTGCCCGCGCCGATCAACTCGCATCCCACCTGAGGAAACTCCCGCAGCCGGCCCGAGCCGGTCTCCGATCCCCGGAAGACCTGGCCGGCGTAGGCGACCCTGAGGGGCAAGGGATGACCGCGCAGGTGGGTGGTGATGAGCCGCGCGACCGAAGTCGTCATCTCGGGGCGGAGCGCAAGCAGCTCACCACCCCGATCAACGAGTTTGAAGAGACGGTCCCCCGCCTCCGTGCCCTCGCCGCGGACCAACGTATCGAAGTACTCCATCGTCGGAGTCACCACTTCCCGGTAGCCCCACCGCTGCATCCGTGTCAGGATGCGGTCGCTCACCTTGCGGGCCCGGGAAGATTCGCCCGGGAGAAGATCCCGCATCCCTGGGGGCACCTGCTGCCAGCGTTCACGCCGCAGCATGCGCTCGCCCCCTCACGTGTCTCATTGTGGCGTCCTCTTTATCGTGATAAAGCACTACAGTGTCAAAGTACACCCGGCCATGGTACCACACGCTCGGCCGCGCGGTCAATGCCCATTCGGGGTGCCGGCTATGCGGACGCGGCTCGGGTCCGTGAGCGACGGATGAAGACGATGGCGATGGCGAGGCCGGCGATGAGGGCGAGCGGCGGCGCGGCGTACAGAATCAAGGAAATACCTCCGGGCCCGGGCTCGGCCAGGACGCTCTCCCCAAACTGCCCCACGAAATAGCGAAGGATCTGATCGGAGGTCTCCCCGGCCTCGAGCTTTTGCCGGATGATCACCTTCATCTCCCGGGCCAGGGCGGAATCGCTCTCGGCCACCGTCTGCCCGGCGCACACCGGGCACATCAGTTGCCGGGCGATCGCATAGACGTGATCGTCGAGCGATGCCCCCGACGCCGCCGCGGCCAGGATCGCCCACGCCGCGAGCGCCGTGACGGTAGAGAGGAGGACGCGCGTCGCGCGCTCAGCGGCGCGGCTCACGCCTCCGCCTCCGTCCCTCGACAGGGGCCGCATACCCCATACGCTTCAGCACCAGGGCGTACCCGTCCGCTCCGTAGGTGAGAAACCGGCGGACGCGACTGATCGTGGCCGATGAGGCTCCCGTTCGGGCGGCGATCTCCTCATAGGTTTTCCCCTGGTGCAGCATTCGGGCGACCGCGAAGCGCTGCGCGAGGGCCCTGACCTCCCCGATCGTGCAGACGTCCTCGAAGAACCGGTAGCATTCTTCTACGGTGCGGAGCTGCAAGACCGCCCGAAAGAGGGAGTCGGCCAGAGGACCCCGGAGTTTCGGATTCACCACGCTACGCGCCGTGGGTGGCCGCAGCCTTCCGCTCATGAGGGCGGAGCACCGCGACGACTGCAAAGTTCAGAGGCGTGGGCACACCGTATTGGCGCCCCATCCGGACAACCGCGCCGCAGAGAGCGTCGAGCTCCATCCGCCGGCCCGCCGCGAGATCGTTGTAGAGGGACGAACGCGTGTCAAACCCACTGCCCTTCACCAATCGCTCCGCCACTGCCATCTGCCGCTCCACGACGTTGTCGAGAGGGATCCCCTTGGCGGCCCCCACTGCCGCGGCTTCCTCCATCAGCCCGCGATACATGGCACGGGATTCGGCATGCGACAACACCTCTCCCACGGGGACACGCGTCGTGGCGGTCATGCCCGCATTCGCGCAGATGAAGACAAACTTCTCCCACAGCCGGAGTCGGATCACCTCTGTCGCCTCGGCCGCCACACCCGCACGCGCGAGCATCGTCTCGATCGCGCGGACCCGGGCCGTCGTTCGACCGTCCATCTCGCCAAAGATGATGTCCCCGGTCGAGCCGGTGTGGGCGATCACGCCGGGGCTCTCGATCACGGCGGAGACGTAGGTGACCCCGCCCAGGACGTGCCGGTGACCATACATCTCTCCCAGCCGGTCCTCGGTCTCAACCCCGTTCTGCAGGCAGAGGATCGCGGTGTCGGGGCCCGCCACCGGCCGGATCGCCTCCGCCGCAGAGGCGAAATCGTACGTCTTGACGGCAAACAGCACGAGGTCCACAGGCCCGGCTTCGGCCGCGCGGTCGGTTGCGCGGACCGGCAGGGTGAAATCGCCGTCGGGGCTCGTGACCCGGAGGCCGCCCGACTGGAGCGCGCGCAGGTGAGCGCCCCGGGCAACGAAGACCACTTCTTCGCCGGCCCGCTGGAGGAGGCCCCCAAAGTAGCCCCCCAGACCACCAGTTCCCATCACCAGAATCCGCATGGATGACCGCTGATCAGTGGAACCGGGCGAGGACGGCATCGGTCATCGCTGCGGTCCCGAGCGCGGGGCGGTTGCCGGCCATGTCCGCCGTCCGGCTTCCGTCCGCCAGTGCGCGAAGAACCGCTTCTTCGATCGCCGACGCGGCGGCTTCGTGACCGAGTCCGTAGCGAAGCAGGAGCGCGCCGGTCAAGATCGCGGCCAGCGGATTCGCGATCCCTTTGCCGGCGATGTCGGGCGCGGTCCCGTGCACCGGCTCGAACAACCCCGGCGGGTGGTCGCCAAGGCTGGCCGACGGCATCAGGCCGAGCGACCCCATCACGCCCGCCGCTTCATCACTCAGGATGTCGCCGAACATATTCTCGGTCACGATAACGTCGAACTGTTTGGGGTTGACCACGAGTTGCAGCGCGCAGTTGTCCACAAGCATATGCTCGACCCTCACGTCCGAAAACTCTCCCGCCGCCTCGGTCGCGACTTCGCGCCACAGCCGGGAGGTCTCGAGCACGTTGGCCTTGTCCACGGAGGTGACTTTGCGACGGGGCCGCGTCCGGGCGAATTCACAGGCCTTGCGGACGACCCGGCGCACCTCGGCGGCCGAGTACGGCAAGGTATCCATCGCCGCGACCTCGCGGCCCTGCCCGGTGCGGGACTGCGCGCCGAAGTACAAGCCCCCGGTCAGCTCACGGACGATGAGGATGTCTGCGCCTTCGACCACCTCCCGCCGCAACGGAGAAGCGGCCAGGAGGGCGGGAGATATCGTGGCCGGGCGCAGGTTGGCGTAGAGCCCAAAGGTCTTCCTCAGCGTGAACAGCGCCTGCTCGGGGCGCAGCTCTCGCGGGCCGCGGTCCCACTTCGGGCCACCGCACGCCCCGAGCAAGATCGCCTCGGAACGCCGGCACAGCTCTATCGTGTGCTCGGGGATGGGATGACCGACGGCGTCGATCGCTCCGCCCCCCGCGATGCCCTCCTCAAACTCGAGCCCAAGCTCGTACCGGCGATCGACCTCCGCCAGCACCCGCACGGCCTCGCCGATGACCTCGCGGCCGATGCCGTCCCCGGGGATGACGGCAACGCGACGAGTGCGTGCAGCGCTCATCGCGATGCCCCAACCCGTTCACCGAGCAGCACGTACTCCAGGCTGTCGACGAGGGCCTGCCAAGATGCCTCGACCACGTTCTCCGAGACCCCGACGGTCCCCCACGTCCGGACGCCGTCCGTCGACTGGATCAGCACCCGCACCTTGGCCGCCGTGGCGGCGTCGGCGTTCAGCACGCGCACCTTGTAGTCGACCAGACGCACTTTGCCGATCTCCGGGTAGAAGCGCTCGAGCGCCTTGCGGAGCGCGCGGTCGAGCGCGTGCACCGGGCCGTTCCCTTCGGCCGCGGTGTGCTCTTCCTGGCCGTCGACGGCCAGACGGATGCTCGCTTCCGCGGCCGCCTCTCCGTGGGGCCCCTTCTCGACCATGATCCGCAGCCCTTTGAGGGTGAACGCGGGGCGGTGCTGGCCCAACGTCCGCCGCACCAAGAGTTCGAACGACGCCTCAGCGCCCTCAAACTGAAACCCGGCATGTTCCAGCTGCTTGAGCTGGCCGAGGATCTCGCGGACTTCCGGCCGGTCCTTACTAAGGTCCAGTCCCATCTCTTCGGCCTTGTAGAGCACGTTCGCCCGCCCGGAGAGGTCGCTCACCACCACGCGGCGCTCGTTGCCGACCGATTCCGGAGGCACATGCTCATACGTCGGCGGATGGGCCATGACGGCGCTCACGTGGACGCCGCCCTTGTGCGCAAAGGCGTTCTTCCCCACGAACGGCTGGTATTCATTCGGAGCCATGTTGGCCAGCTCGCTCACAAACCGGGCGAGCTCCCCAAGACGGCGGAGGGAGGCCTCCGGCACACACTCGTATCCCAGCTTCAGCTGCAGGTTCGGGATGATCGAGATGAGGTTGGCGTTGCCGCACCGCTCGCCGATGCCGTTGACGGTGCCCTGAACGTGCACGGCCCCGGCCCTGACCGCTACGATCGCGTTGGCGACTCCCACCTCGCCGTCGTTGTGCGTATGGATGCCGAGCGGCCCATCGATCGCCGCCCGCGCAGCCTCGAGGCCTGCGCGAATCTCAAACGGCAGGCATCCGCCGTTGGTGTCGCAGAGGACGACGACGTCGGCCCCGCCGGATCGGGCGGCGGCCAGGGTCGCGCGCGCATAGTCCGGGTTGGCTTTCCAGCCATCGAAATAGTGCTCGGCATCGTAGACGACCTCGACACCCCGGGCCTTAAGATACCGCACCGAGTCTTCGATCATCCGCAGGTTTTCGTCGAGCGTGGTGCGCAGCGCTTCCCGCACGTGCAGATCCCACGTCTTCCCGAACACGGCGGCAGTGGGGGTGCCGGCCGCCAGCATCATCTGGAGATTCTCGTCCTGCTCCGGTGCGATCCCCGCGCGGCGCGTGCTCCCGAACGCGGTGATCCGCGCGTGCCGCCACGAGCGGACGGCGGCCTGCGCGAAGAATTCCAGGTCTTTCGGGTTGCTGCCCGGCCAGCCGCCTTCGATATAATCGACGCCAAAGTCGTCCAACCGCTCCGCGATCGCGAGCTTGTCCTGGGCCGACAGGGTAATCCCGGCGCCCTGGGTGCCGTCCCGGAGGGTGGTGTCGTAGAGGGCGATGCGCACGGCGGCCACGGGCTAGCTGTAGACGTTGGTCATCCAGTGCTGGCGCTCATGGATAATCTTGTTGACGGCGGCGAGGTACGCCTTCGCGCTCGCCTCCAGGACGTCGGTGCTCGTCCCACGCCCGATAAAGAGTCCGTCCCCGTCACGCACCTTGACCGTCGCTTCACCGATGGCATCGGTCCCCCCGGTGGCGGCCTTGATCGCGTAGTCCGCCAGGGACGGGCTCAGGCCGACGATCTTGTTGATGGCGTTGTACATCGCATCCACCGGACCGTCTCCGGTGGCTTCCTGGGTAAACAGCTCCCGACCCCGGGTCAGCGTGATCGACGCCATCGGGGGGAGTGTGCTGCTCGTGGAGATGTGAAAGGACTTCAATCCGAAGGTATGCGGCGTCCCCCGCAGCTCGCCTTCGACCAGCGCCAGGATGTCGTCGGTCGTGACCTGCTTCTTCTTGTCACAGAGCGCCTTGAACTCCTCAAACGCGCGCTGCAGGTCGACATCAGACAGCCGCACCCCGTTGCTTTCCAGGAGGTTCTTGAAGGCGTGGCGGCCAGAGTGCTTACCGAGCACGAGCTTGTTGCTGGGGATGCCGATCGCCTCCGGGGTCATGATCTCATACGTCTCACGGTTGGCCAGGACGCCGTGCTGATGGATCCCGGCCTCGTGGGCGAAGGCGTTGTCGCCGACCACGGCCTTGTTGGGCTGGACGGGAATGCCGGTGATCGCGCTGATGAGGCGGCTCGTGCGATAGATCTTCGTCGTGTCGACGGACGTCTCGAGCTTGTAGTGGTTCCGGCGAGTGTGGAGCGCCATCACGAGCTCCTCGAGCGACGCGTTGCCGGCGCGCTCGCCGATCCCATTCATCGTGCACTCGATCTGGCGGGCGCCCACCTGCACCGCCGCCAGGGAGTTGGCCACCGCCAGTCCGAGATCATCGTGGCAGTGGACGCTCCAGATGACTTTGTCGCTGTTGGGGACGCGCTCCATGAGCGTCCGGAGCAAGGACGCGTACTCCTCGGGGGAGGCGTAGCCCACGGTATCGGGGACGTTGATCGTCGTCGCGCCGGCCTTGATCGCGCCCTCGAACACGCGGCACAGAAACTCCTGATCCGACCGGCTGGCGTCCTCCGCGGAGAACTCGACGTCGTCCGCAAACCGCCGCGCGTATCGCACCGCTTCGACCGACGCCTCATACACCTGGTCGGGAGTCATCCGGAGCTTGTGCTCCATGTGAATCGGAGACGTGGCGATGAACGTATGGATCCGGGGGCGCGCGGCCTCCCGCACTCCCTCGACGACCGCGTCGATGTCCTGGCGATTCGCTCGGGCCAGCCCGGCGATCGTGGCCTCCCGCACCTCGCGCGCGATCAATTGAACGCCCTCGAGGTCACCCTTGCTGCTGATGGGAAACCCGGCTTCGATGATGTCCACGCGCAGCGCTTCGAGCGCCCGGGCGACCTCGAGCTTCTCCTCGGTATTCATCGTGAACCCGGGAGATTGCTCGCCGTCCCGCAAGGTGGTGTCGAAGATCCGAATCCGCTCCATGGCCTGCTCCTCCTGCGTCGTTCGGTGCGTCCCGCGAGCCTGCTTACCGCTTGGCCTTCGCTTCGGTTTTCCTCCCGGCGGGCCGCGGCGCGTTGCCGTCGCGCCGCAACCACGGCATCATGGCCCGCAGGTGGCGCCCGATCTCCTCGATGGGATGCTCGGCCTCCTGGCGGTATCGGGCATTGAACACGGGCCGGCCGGCCTCGTTTTCGAGGATCCATTCCTTGGCAAAGACGCCGGTTTGGATCTCGGCGAGAATCCGCCGCATCTCCGCGCGGGTCTCCTCGGTGATGATCCGGGACCCCCGCGTGAAATCCCCGTACTTCGCGGTATTGCTCACCGAATACCGCATCAACCCCAGCCCACCCTCATAGATGAGGTCCACGATGAGCTTCATCTCATGGAGGCACTCGAAGTAGGCGATCTCCGGGGCGTAGCCGGCCTGCACGAGCGTCTCGAACCCCGCCTTGATCAGCTCCGTGATTCCCCCGCAGAGGACGGTCTGTTCTCCGAACAGATCGCTCTCGGTTTCCTCCCGGAACGTCGTCTCGATCACGCCGGCGCGCAGGCTGCCGATCCCGTGGGCGTAGGCGAGCGCCAGGGCCTTGGCCTTCCCGGTGAAATCCTGGTGCACGGCCAGCAGCGAGGGGACCCCCCTCCCCTCGACATACATCCGGCGGAGCAGGTGCCCCGGGCTCTTCGGCGCGATCATGAACACGTCGGCGTCGGCCGGCGGCACGATCTGATTGAAATGGATGCTGAAACCGTGGGAAACGCCGATCGCCTTGCCGCCCGTCAGGTGAGGCAGGATCTCCTCGCGGAAGACCCGCGCCTGAATCTCATCCGGGATGAGGATCTGGATGATGTCGGACTGGGCGGCCGCCTGCGGCACGGTCGTGACCTCGAGGCCATCTTGGGCCGCGAGCTCCCAGGACCGGCTGCCTTTGTACAGGCCGACCACCACCGAGACCCCGCTGTCCCGCAGGTTTTGGGCCTGCGCGTGCCCCTGACTCCCGTAGCCGATCACGGCCACGCGCTTGCCGCGGAGAAGGTTCAGGTTGGCGTCCTGCTCGTAGTACACCTTGGCCGGCATTCGTGCGGGCCTCCTTAGGTGGGCTGGGTACCCCGGACCAGCGTCACCTGGCCGGTTCGCACCATCTCCCGAATCCCGTACTTTTGCACCAGCGACAGGATCGCGTCGATCTTGTCCGACCGCCCGGTCACTTCCAGAGTCATCGTCTTCTCGGTCAAGTCGACGACGTTCGCCCGAAAAACGTTGCAGATCTCCATGATCTCCATTCGCGTCGCCGGTGTGGCGTTGAGCTTGATCAACGCCAGTTCCCGATCGACGGTGCTGAACCCGGTGACATCGTTGACCTTGATGACCTCGATGAGCTTATTGAGCTGCTTGATGATCTGTTCAAGGACCTCGGGCTCGCCGTCCACGGCGATGATCATGCGGGAGACCGTGGGCTGCTCGGTCACCCCGACCGCCAGGCTGTGGATGTTGTAGCCTCGACGGCGGAAGAGACCCGACACCTTCGTCAGGACGCCGGGCGTGTTGTCGACCAGCACCGAGATGGTATGCTTCATCCTCCGCACCGGGACCGGCGCCCCGGTCAGCACGTCCAGCACCGACGTCCTCACGTTCCCTCGATGATCATCTCCTTGATGGATTGTCCAGACGGGATCATCGGGTAGCAGTTCTCGCCCGGATCGCACTGCACGTCGACGACGCACGGCCGGTCGGTGACCTCTAGCGACCGCTCGATCGCCGGGGCGACCTCTTCCGGCCGGTGGACCGCGATGCCGACCGCGCCGAACGCCTCGGCCACTTTGGCGAAATCAGGGTTCCGCAGCCAGACGTGCGAGTACCGCTCCCGGTAGAACAGCTGCTGCCACTGCCGGACCATGCCCAGGCATTTGTTGTTGATGATGTAGATCTTAATCGGGAGACCCCATTCCACCGCGGTCGCCAAATCCTGGAGCGTCATCTGGAACCCGCCGTCGCCCACGATCGCGCAGACGAGCGCATCAGGCCGCCCCATCTGCGCCCCCACTGCGGCCGGGAACCCGAACCCCATCGCGCCGAGGCCGCCGGAGGTGACCCACGTGCGGGGTTGTGTCGAAAGATAGAACTGGGCAGCCCACATCTGGTGCTGGCCGACATCGGTGACCACGATGGCCCGCCCCCCAGTCGCCCGGTAGATCGCGTCGATCGCAAACTGCGGCTTGATCGTGTCGCCCTCTTGGCGGTACCGGAGCGGGTGACGCTCCTTCCACTCGGCGATCTGCCGATGCCAGGCCTCGCAATCCGGCGGGGTCACCTGCGCGGCGAGTACACGGAGCGCCTCCCGGGCGTCTCCGACGATCGGGACGTGGGCCGGCTTGTTCTTGCCGATCTCCGCCGGGTCGATATCGATGTGAATGAACCTGGCCTGTGGCGCGAAGTCCTTGAGGCGGCCGGTCACTCGGTCGTCGAATCGCACGCCCACCGCGAGGATGATGTCGGCGGCGTTGATGGCGAAGTTGGCGTACGCGGTGCCGTGCATCCCGAGCATGCCAAGCGAGAGCGGATCCGTTTCCGGGAATCCCCCCTTTCCCATCAGCGTCGTGGTCACGGGGATCCGGGCTTTGCGGGCAAAGGCCGTCAACTCCGGCGCGGCGTTGCTGCTGATGATCCCCCCCCCCGCGTAGACGATCGGCCGGGAGGCCTGGCTCAGCAGCGCGGCGGCGGCCGCGATCTGGTTGGGGCTCGGGACCGCGGGCGGCACTTTGCCGCTGCGCAGGGTGACCTGCTCGGGAAATTCGAACTCCGTCTCGGTCTGGGCGACGTCACGCGGAATGTCCACCAGCACCGGTCCCGGACGCCCCGTTGCGGCAATCAAGAAACACTGCAGGACCATCCGAGGGAGGTCGGTCGCCGTCTGAACGAGGCAGTTGTGCTTCGTGATCGACATCGTCATGCCCATCACGTCGGCCTCCTGGAACGCGTCGGTCCCGATCGCGAGGGTGCTGACCTGCCCGGTGATCGCCACGATACCCGCCGAATCCATCATCGCGTCGGTAATCCCCGTGAGAAGGTTGGTCGCGCCCGGGCCGGAGGTCGCCATACACACGCCGACCTTTCCGGTGACGCGGTGATAGCCGACAGCCGCGTGGGCTGCGACCTGCTCGTGGCGGACCAGCACGTGCCGGATCTGCCGGGCATCGTACAGCGCATCGTAGAGTGGGAGCGCCGCGCCTCCCGGATGCCCGAACATGACCTCCACCCCGGCGCGATCGAGACATTCGATGAGCGCGCGGGCTCCGGACATGCGCTTGGTGGCGCCGGCCGCAACCTGCTTTGCCGCGGGCATCGTCTGTCGAGCCATGCTCGTGTCCCCTTTCGCGCATCCCAGCGACGCGACATTCCTACATAAAAGAGAAACCGCGCGAAGCCCTCTAAGGACGGGACTCCCCGCGGTACCACCTTAATTCCGTCCCGGCATTTCGGCCCGGACGGCTCTCGTCCCCGATCTCGGCGGGTTCCGGCGGGTGCTACTCGGCGCCCTGTGCGGCGACCTTTGGTTCCCGCAGCTCAGAGATGAGAGGCCGCAGCGTCGGATACTGGCTCACACCTGACCCAGCTCTCTCGGATCCGATGTGCTGCGTCCCGCTCTCTTCATTGCCCGGTATGGAAGTTACCGCCGACTGTACCAAACCCGGCGGGTTTTGTCAAATAAACCTTGGGTGAACAGGGTGAAGCGGTACGGGATGACCTCTTACCGGCCCAACACGCCGGTCATATATGCGCGGAGGACAAGCGCAGCGAGAAACAGGCAGACGAGCACGAGCCACCGCGATTCTCGAAAATGTGCGTCCTCTCCAGATCTCCGGTGAATCCATCCCCCGGGCCTCAGGCCGACCAGGCCCACCAGCGTGGCGAGAATCAGGGCACCATACATGAGATGGTACGCCGTTCGCGGGTGGGCTCCGCCGGCGAGCAAGGCGATCCCGAGGGCGACTTGCACGCCGAGGGGAATTTGGGCGAGCCACAGAATCCACCAGAAAACGTGCGGCATGGTATGGCGCCGGGTGAGATCGCCGAACGCGGCCAGGGCGATGCACAGTCCATCCCCCAACAGCGTGAGGAAGATGAGGAGCGTGTTGGCATGCCACTGCGCGAGGCTCATAGCGCGTTCACCGCGGTGAGGTTCGGTCGATCGCACGGAGCTCCTGCCGGAGCACGATGATGAGCAAGGACCGCAAGCAGGCTGTGCAGGCGCAGTTCGGACGTCAGGCTTCCTTATATACAGTCAGTCAGGTCCACCGCGAGTCTACGGGGCTGGCGGAGCTTCTCCGCCTCGCGGCGCCGGCTTCGGGCGCGCGCGCACTGGATATCGCCACAGGCACCGGGTTCACCGCGCTCGCCGTGGCGCCGCAGTGCCGCCGGGTCATCGGATTGGACCTCACCCTCGGGATGGTGCGCGAGGCGCGGCGGCTCGCCGGCGAACGAAGGGTGTCCAACGTCCGGTTTTGCTTGGGAGACGCCGAGGCCGTGCCGTTCCGGGACAACACATTCGACCTCGTGACGTGCCGCCACGCGGCTCATCATTTTCCGAACCTCGCTCGGGCCTTCTCGGAGATGGCACGCGTGGCGTCCCCCGGAGGCCGCGTCATCCTCGATGACACCTGCACGCCCGAGGCCCCAGAACTCGCGGCGCTGATGAACGAATGGGAGGTGAGGCGCGATCCCTCACACGTCGCGAATCATCCCCCGAGTCTGTTGCGGGCGATGCTCGAGGAGAGCGGCCTCGAGGTGGACGCGGATACTATGACGCATGTGCCGCTGGTGTTCAGCGATTGGGTCCGGCGGAGCGGCATCCCGGAGTCCAACGCGGCCTCGCTGCGCGCCAGCCTAGCCGGCGCCGGCCCTGACGCGCGTTCGGCGTTCCGGATCGAGTCCGTACCCGGGGATGTCTGCTTCGCGTGGCCCGAGGTCGTCATCCTGGGCGTGAAGCGGTAACCTATCAGGTAAGCTCTGGCGCGCCCGGAGGGATTTGAACCCCCGACCTACGGCTCCGGAGGCCGGCGCTCTATCCGCTGAGCTACGGGCGCGCTTCCATTATTATAGCAGAGGACCGCCGCTGCGCGACTCATCTCAGACCGTCGCCGTTGGTCCCTGTGGTTGCTGCGGCGATGGAGCCTGGGGAGCCGGCGGTTGGCGGAACCGTCGCTCACCGACAAGCACCAGGAGCACCGCCCCGAGCCCCCACGTCGCCACGGCGAGCCCGAGCAGACCTCCGAGGCCGGGAATGCTAAACACGATCGCAAGGAGGACGGCGCCGATGATGACCTCGCGGACGGGGCCGGAGGGCCGGATCCGCCGCCCCACGACGAGGGCCACGGCGGTCGCGCCGAACTGCACCGCGGTGAAGACGGCGATCGGGACCAGCAGCACCAGTGTGAGCCCCACGACGCTGACGATCAATACGGCAGTGATCACGGCAACGAGGGGCCACCCCAAGAGTCCCGCGCCGAGGGCCAGCACCGGATCGCGCTCGAGCACACCGCCGAGCCGGGCGAGCGGACCGGGGAAAAGCGCGGCAAGCAGCCACGCCGAACCGACGAACAGGATCACCAGGGTCAGATGAATGAGCCAGAACAGCGACTTGAGCATGAGGAACGCAGCGGCAAACATGCCGGGGAACCACCACGACGCGGGAGGCACGGACTCACTCCCCGGCGGAATCGGCCCCGGCACCGGAAGGTACGTCGGCGGCGGCGATGGCGTCGAGCGCCGGCCGCCGATCGAGGCTCCGGGCTCGCGCCACACCGACCCGCCCACCGAGGTCACTTCACCGCCGACGATCGCGGTCGAGTACAGTACGACATTCCCACCCGCTGCGCGTACCGAGCCGGCGACGTGCCCGCGGATCTCGACGTTGCCGCCGACCGCGACC
The DNA here is from genome assembly GCA_035703895.1 of bacterium. NCBI lineage: Bacteria > bacterium. The sequence goes on from DASSXJ010000169.1 coordinate 32,965, forward strand.
GCATCGCCCTCAACGGTGCCGTCCACATAGGCGGTTCCACCGACGGCAACCACGTCCCCGTACACCGCGGTGCCGGCCGGCACCTGGAGATCCCCCACCTTCAAGAGCAGCTCCTTCGCCGACGATGGGGTGACATTTCCGCTGATCAACACGGCACCCAGCACGACGGCGAGGATGAGCAGCATCGTGCGTGGCCTGAGAGATCTCTGTGTCGTCGTCATCATCGTTCACGCTCCGTGCGTGAGGAGGAATTCCTTTTGCGGCACTGGAATAGAGGCCGCCCAGGAGGGGCCATGCCTCGAATCGCGGCGATCATTCCGGCGTTCAACGAGGAACGGACCATCGGCGATGTCGTCGGGGCAGTGAGGCGGTGTCCCCTCGTCGACGACGTGATCGTCGTCAGCGACGGCTCCCGTGACGCGACCGTGCTAGCTGCGCAACGACACGGGGCGCGTGTGATCGAACTTTCCGAAAACATGGGAAAAGGCGGGGCCATCGCCGCCGGGCTCGAATCCACGCCGGCCCAGGTCATCCTTCTGCTGGATGGCGATCTCGTCGGGCTCACCACCAAGCACATCGAGGATCTCCTCACTCCCGTCCTGGCCGGCAGGGCGGTCGTCAGCGTCGGCCAGATCAAGCGCGATTTGATTCAAACACTGTTCCCCAACTTCTCCGGACAGCGGGCATTGAAACGAGAGGTCCTGGAGGCGATCCCCAACCTCGAGAACACTGGATTCGGGATCGAAGCGGTCCTGAGCCGGCATGTCAAGACGTCCGGTCTTCGGGCGTGCACCGTGGAGTTGGGCCACTTGACTCACATCCCGAAACAGGAAAAGCATGGATTCCTCAGGGGGTACGTGGGCAAGCTCAAGGCAACCTGGCAGATCGCCAAGTGGAGCGGCCGAAACGGTGGCGCCAAGGCGTAACGCTTCACCCCGCCACCATCCGCACGCGCTCTCCCACCTTGGGTACCAGTGACGACCGATCGACCTCGGCGCAGTAGTCGAGATCGCCCGCCAGCCCAATCTCGATCACATTCTGTCCGGCGCGTGTCTGGCGGAACAGCACGGCCGGATCCTCTACGCTTCGGTAGAGCATCCGGGCCGCCGACGCGGCATCCGTCAGGGTGAGATCGGGTTGCAGATCCACGGCGGCTGCTACGATAGCGCCCGCTGTGTACGCGTCATCGAGACTGAACCGACCTTCTCGACCCGCGCACATCACGGAGAGCTCGTGATCGGCTCCGGCCGCCGCTGCGAGGGCGACCCGGGCCGCCGCCGTTCGGTTGCGAAGACAGCCCATGAAGATGGCGGCACCGTCACGGGCCGCATGGACGGCCCGGGTGCCGTTTGTGGTCGCAAACACCACGCGCCGCCCGGCCAGGCGAGCGTCCGAGAATGCGGGGGGGCTGTTCCCGAAGTCGAACCCGACCGGCGTGCGCCCGTGCTGCTCGCCTGCCAGCAAGACCTCTGAGTGTGCTCGGCGATAGGTCCGGGCCGCCTCAAGGGTGGGCGCGATCAACACCTCGGCACAACCCCCTTCGAGCATGGCGAGCACGGATGTCGTGGCCCGGATGACATCGATCACCACAACGATGCGGCCGCGGAGGGGCCCGGCTTCCTCGGGGAGGAACGCGACGTGCACTTCCACCAGGGCTAGAACACCGCGCCCCCGCCCGTGCCCAACTTCCTCTTCTGCGTGTCGTACGTGATCGCGTCGGCCAGCTGCTTCCGGAACTGCTCGGCCAGCGCCCGCGGGGACATCTTGGAAAACGCGGCGTCTTGCGCGGTGACATCGAACAACCGGATCTGGCCGCCGATCACCGACCACTGATCCGTGATGTTCACGGCCCGGACATCGTACGGCCCGGGATCGGTGTTGAAGAATAGATTGAGCCGGTCGAGCAGCGCCTTGGCGCGCTCCGCCACCGGTTGCCCCGCCCCCCCTGCGCCCAACTGAATGACCGGCCGGCCGTCCACAAGGATGGTGACGGGTTGGTTGTCGACGGGAAACTGCGGGTCGAGCGCGAGCCGGAGGTACCCTTGCGCGACCCGGCGGACGATCGGGACGCCGCGCGTTACCAGGTCTCTCTGGATGTAGGCGACGCGCTCGTCCGGCCTCGGGTGATCGTAGTACAGCTCCGCATAGTCCGGCTGACCGGTCAGCTTGTCCGCCTGGGCGAGATGTTCCATGAGCGTCAGCATCGCCACCGGAGAGTAGTTCGTCTTCGCAAGATAGGTAATCCCGGTGAGGTCGGCCTCCTTCTCAAGATCGCGCTGATAGTTGGCGAGGGCCCCCTGGGTGGATACCGCGACACCGTACAGCGGTGCCGCCGAATGCGCCAGCACCGCAATGGCCGCGGAGATGATGAGGGCCGGAAGCATGCGGCGCTGTCGCTCCTGTTGAATGAAGTAGTGCCGGTGGGCTACGTGGGTGAGCTCGTGCGCCAGCACCGCGGCGAGTTCGTGATCCGACCGCACGAACTTCATCATTCCTCTGGTAACGTACACCCAGCCGCCGGGGACGCCGAGGGCGTTCACGCCGGGGATATCGATGATCTTGAAATGATACTGAATATCCTGGCGGTCCACGACCCGAACGAGGGTGTCCGACACGGCGGTGAGCCGATCGTTCATCACGGGATCGGTGACGACCCGAAAATGAGACTCGATCTCCTTGGCGGCCTGGGCGCCGAGCTTGACCTCGTCACTCGTCTGATCCGCGCGGGCACCCACGGGCAAAAGCAGCGCACAGAGGGCCGCGCCGAGAAAGACCGTCGCCGCCTGCCGTGTCCGTCTTGAGAACCCGAGATGACGCTGCATAGGCCTCTACGCGGAATCACGGAGCCGTGAACGCCGTCCTAAGCCCGGCTCCCTCGCGCACCCTTCCATTATATACAATCTATACCCACGGTTTTGCATCCTTACCCTTCTAAGATCCGGGCCGGGGCGCACGGACTCTCTCAGCGAGGGCGGGCAACCATGACGGCGATCAGTCCGGCGATGGCAACGATCTCTCCAAGAACCGCAGCCCGTGCCGTGCGCGGAGAGGCGCCGCGGCTGTTATATGGGGCCGCGGCAATGAAGACCCCCAAGCGATCCGTGTTCGCCAGAACCTGCTGGCTGCCGGTAAACACCTGCGCCGTCAGAGGGACCCACGCCGGCTCGCCCAGCCGTAGAAGCTGAGGGGCGTGCACCGGGTAGCGGAGGACGATGGTGGCGGGAGCCGTGAGCACGGCCGGCGCTCCTGAAGCCGCATAACTGGCTTCGACCCTGTACGCGTTTCCATCGAAGCGGCGCGCATTCGGGGGCGGAGCGACCGTGGCCGGATCGAGGGGGGTAATCTTCACCTTCACCGTCGACTCGCCTGCCTGGGATGCGAGAACGCCTTGGGGAAGAGTGACCAGGGCTTGATCGTCATCGGTGGAAATCTCGGACGCCCGCGACGGAGGACCGAGGGCGACGGTCCCGGATCCCGGCAAGGCAGGCTGGTTGTCCCGCACGCGCCAGGCCGGTGGATGCACCCAGCGGTAGGGAGGCAGCGGAACGAGACCGTCATACAGCAGCCTCGTGGGAAATGGCCACGCGAGTAAGACGGTTCCGAGGTAGCAGGCCACGGCCGCGACCCCACCGACGAGCCAGGCCGCGGCCCCGCGCGCGCGGGAACGGCTCATAGGGTCGCCACGGCGTCGCGCACCCAGCGGAGCATCACGATCCGGCGGCGAGGCGGATCGCCTCGTCCGAGAGCGCGAAGACGCTCCGAGCATTCTGCGCGAGGGCGGTTTCAAGTGATGCACTGTCTGTTCCGCGGGCGGCGGCCAGGGCGCGCGCGGTGTGGACCAAAAACGCCGGTTCGCACCGGCGTCCTCGGAACGGCTCCGGAGCCAGGTACGGGGCGTCGGTCTCCACCAGCAGACGATCGATCGGGAGGGCCCTTGCCACCTCCCGCAGTCCCGCGGACTTCGCGAAGGTGAGCGGGCCGGCAAACGAGAGCATCCATCCGGCGGCCGCGCAGCGCAGGGCCATATCGGGAGTGCCGGAAAAGCAATGGAGGACGACCCGGGCCGCCCCCTCCTCTCGGAGGATCTGTTCCACGTCCTCGTGCGCCTCGCGATCATGCACGACAAGCGGGAGATCCGCCTCGCGCGCAAGGCGGATCTGCGACCGAAACGCCTTGATCTGATGGGTGCGAGGGGCGTGGTCGCGATAGTAGTCCAGCCCAACCTCTCCGATCGCCACAACCCGAGGATGACGGGCCAGCGTGGCGAGCGCCTCGAAATCCGCCTGGGTCGCGTTCCCGGACGCCTCAGGATGGATTCCCACTGCGGCCACCACGGAGGAATATCGCTCAGCCAGCGCGAGCGCGCGGCGGCTCCCATCGACCGAGGTTCCGGCCGAGACCATCAGCGCCACACCGGCCGACGCGGCGCGCGCGACCACTTCGTCGCGATCCGCATCGAACGCGGGCGCATCCAGATGTGCGTGTGCGTCAATCCACATCCCAGGCCTCTCGCGCGGCGGCACACAAACCCCATCCACGGCGCCCACAAAGATCGGGCGCCGTGGACGGACAGCTGGAGACGGCTTCTACGCGCCGGGGAGCTCTCCTCCGGTTGCCGCGGGCCCCGGAACGCCTCCAGAGGGCCGTGGGGGAACCCGACGGGCAGGCGCTGCAGACACGGCGTCCGGAGAGGCCACGGCGAGGGGCGGCGCCGGCCGACGGCGCAACGGAAACGGCGGAGGGGAGATTGAGAAGCCGCGGATCGCATAGTAGCGCGCCTGCCACAGTGGGAGGGGTCGAGCCGCGCCTGCCAGTGCGATCACCGCCCCGTCGGGAATCCGCGTGAGATCCTCAACCGCCATAAGTGGGCGGACGTGCGGACGCACCGTCGTGCTGCGATCTCCCCGGCCCCGGGTCGTCACCGATACGGCCGGGACGGTCGTGCGGCCCAGCCACGCGCTGATCATTCGGGCGGTCTCGAGATCTCCAGCCCGGAACAGCAGCTTTGTCTCTGTGTTCCCGACCAAGGTCCGGGCTTCGACCCGGCCGTAGACTTCCTCGATCTGACTCAGCACTTGGACGCCGAGCAGGACGCTGATCCCGCGCTCCCGGAGCGTCGGGAGCGATTCGCTGAGGCCGGGGAGGTATCCGAATTGCCGGAACTCATCAAGATACACGCGCACCGGGACGCGGAGTCCCTCGCGTTCCGCCAGCTCGATCAACTCATCGAGCAGATCCGCCACCAACCATGCGATCAAGGGCTGCTGCTGGGGGGCGTCGGCCTCCGGCATCAGGATGTACAGCGCCGATGGTCCCCGGCCCAAGGCGGTCAAGTCGAAGTGACGTGCCGTCGCCTCCACCACCAGCGGATCGGCCCAAGGCGCCAACCGTTCGAGCAGGCCGGTGACCGCCGCCTCCTGCACGCGCCGCTCCCGCGCCGAGAAGATCCCGTGCCGCTCGCGGACCTCGGCGACGCGGCTGGATCGGAGCGTCTCCCGGATGCACGCCGGCCCTCCCATAACGAGGCGGTAGACGGCACCAACGGTGTGACCGCCCCGAGGACGGTCCTGCTGCACATGCAGAAAGAGCAGCATCGCGAGATCCGCGGTGGCGGCGGCGTAGACGTGCGCGTCGCCAGAGAGATTCCGGGGCGTCGTGTTCTGGACGAGCAGGGTCGCCTTGCGTTGCGCCGATCCGATCGAGTCAACGCGGGACAGCGGGTTGTAGCCAATCGACCCCTCGAAGTAAGGGCAGAACAGGTGGGCCCGCGCCCCATACCGGCCCGCTGTCACGTTCCAAAGGGACCGCGGGCCGGTCTTGACATCGAGGACCACCACACTCTCGCGGGCAGGGTCGCGAAGAAGGAGGTTGGGGGCGATCGCCCCCGCGGTCTTCCCGGTCCTCGACGGACCCACCACCAGCACGTGGCCGGAGAGTTGCTCCTCCGTCAGGTAGAGAGGCGTCCGGGAGCGGCCCCACAGGCCGAGCAGAAATGGACCTCGGGCCGCGCACGGAGCCGCATCCTTCCAGGTCCCCCAACGCGCGCCGGCCAGGGGGCTCGGCCGTTCTTGCAAGACGCGCCCAGCCCGCAGGAACGCGATGATCAGCGTCACGGTCAGCGTGAGCGCCCAGGACATCGCGGCAAGACCGCCGTGCGCTCCCAACCAGACCACCGCTGCCAGAAGAACGATCCGGCCGATCCGATACCATCTCATCGTCGTCCCTCCGTTCCATCCGGCGGGACGACCCCACCCGAGAGCCCCAACAGAGCGTCCGGCGGAAGCACCGGGTCCAGGCCAACCGAGTCCGCGAGCCCCGCCGGAAGTTCGGCCGCGGTCCCGGCCCAGAACCGCTCCAGGCCGGACTCAGCGGCCAACCGCGCGGCGACAGCGGCGCGACAGGCGTCCTTGCAGGCGAACAGGATCCAACTCAAGGCGCGGGCCTCCCAGATGGGCTCTACTCGTCGCATCTCGGCCACCCGCTGGAGGTAACGATACCGCCTGAACTTTGCGGCCAGAGCGGCGGCGGCCATTGTCCCCTGATCGAGCTCAACGCAGTACATCCACGCGGCGCCACCGGCCGCGGCGGCCAGGATCATGGCGTCTGGGACCACGCGCGTGTCGTCGAGATCAACCCCGGCGTGGTGGCTTCCATACCAGCGAAACGGTCCCAAGCGACGCTCTCGGTACAGCGTGCACAGGTCACAGAAAATCTGGTTCGTGGCGATCAGGTGATCCATCTGGAGGGCGGCCAGGGCGTCCGAGCGGGGTGTTCCGTGAACAGATTCTCCAAGTTGAGCCGCGACCGCGCGGCCGAGGGGCGTCAGGCACCAGAATGCCCGGCGGTCGTCAAACGTCCGGTGCGTAAGACAGTCTATCACCCCGCGACGGCGCAGCAACGTCAGCCGCTGAGACGTGGTCGTGAGGGACGCGGAGAAAAAGCAAGCTTGCCGGATCTGCGTCGTGGTGAGGTAGCGCAGTTCGCGCAGAAGCGTGACGAGCGCGCAATCACGCGGGGTCATCCGCATGATCGCGGCCGCGGAGTCGGAGCCCATTTCGATCATCTCCTTTCCTACCGATGTCACCGCACGGATCTCAGGGCTGCATGGATAGCCGGCCGACGTCAAGCCGTTGTGGGGGAACCCGGCGGCACGCCGTCACCCGTGGTGAGGGGTACGAGACGATGATAGTGAACCGGTCGTGCGGGGGGAGCGCAGGGCATGAGGGTTCCACGACCGGGCCTCCGGTCCGGCGGTCCCCTCAACGCCGATCGATCAGGATGGGCGGATCAGGCTAGCAGGTCACGGCCGGAGTGCGGCCGCGGGCAAACGGGGTACGTGCGCCGGCCAAAGCTCCGGGCGGATGGATCAGCCGGGCGCAGCTGACGTTAGGCGCTCTCGGGCGAGGCTTCAGGGTCCTCGATCACATCGGGATGAGCTTCCCCGGCCTCTTCGGAAGATCGATCGACATCGGCCTCGACCTTTGGCTTGTCGAGGAACCACACGCGATCGCCGATCACTTCGGTCACCCGGCGGCGTGCGCCGTCCTGGGTCTCGTATGAACGGGTCTGGAGCCGCCCCTCTACGGCGACCAGGCGGCCACGGCTGCAGTATTGTCCTACCTGCTCTGCGAGCTTTCGCCAGGCAACGCAGTTGATAAAATCCGCGTCGCGGTCTCCCGCCGCATTCTTGAAGTCGCGGTCGACGGCAAGCGTAAACTGCGCCATGGGATGTCCGTTGCTTACGTAGCGTAGTTCTGGATCTCGAGTGAGTCGTCCAATCAGCTGAATGCGGTTCAGCATCGCTCCCTCCTCTCCGATCAAAGATACTCTCTGAACCTGTGACCCGGAGCTCTACGCGATTTCGACCTGAGGCTCCACGATGGGCCGCCCCGTCTGCACCTGCCGCTGCCATCGGCCTGCGACAGATCCTCACCGTACATTGCCTGCAGAGTAACAGAGTGATGTTATAATGTCAAGATATACATATGTTCGGGCAATAGCGGTGAAACGCGGCAGAGGTGTTTATGGACGTGCTTACAGGATGCGCCGAGCCGGCCGATTCCGGCGGGTTCGGGACATTCTAGGGTGCCGTGAGGAACACGACCATCAGTATCCGGTCTGGCAGTCAAATAGGCAACCTCTGATTCTTTCTACAAAGTTCGTTGAACCACGTTTACCCTGCGGCGCCCGCAACCCGGCGTACAGCGACGCCAAAGGCCAGTTAGTTCAACAAAGAGCGACGGACCTCGATACGTGATGCCCGAGGTCCTACCATCCCGTGCCAACGGGTGGTTTTGCGGTGCAAAGGTCGCGGGACGTGCAAATTAACCCCAAATTGACTTCTTCCCACAAACACTGGGTTCAACGTTCTGCTACACTGTAGATGCTCCCCATTCGACAAAGGCATATGAAGGCGGTGGTTCGCATGAGAGTCGGGGCTGCCCTGACGCTCGCTTCGCTCTTAGCTGTTTTTGGAATCGGACTCAATACCGACGCAAAGCCGGG
>DASSXJ010000170.1 GCA_035703895.1 bacterium
GGGCACGGAACGAAGGTCCAACCATGCCGGGGGGGTTGTGATCCTCGAAACGCAGGGCCTGACGATGGATTTCCGGGGGTTCCGCGCCCTAGACGGCGTCGATCTGCGGGTCGAGCAGGGGACGATTCACGCGGTGATCGGCCCCAACGGTGCCGGTAAAACCACGCTCTTCAACCTCCTCAGCGGCCTCCTTCCCCCTACCCGCGGGCGTATCATGTTTGGGGACATGGATATTACGGGACACCCCCCCCACCAGATCGCCCGCCTCGGCATCGCCCGGTCGTTCCAAATCACGAGCGTGTTCCCGCATCTCACGCTCCTAGACAACGTGCGCCTGGCCCTGCAGGCTCGAACCGCTCTCGGCTACGCCTTCTGGGAGTCCGATCGGGTTCTAGATCAGTTCACCGAGGAGGCGGCGCAGATTCTGACGTCCGTGGGCCTCGGCGATCGCGCGCAGCGCCGCGCCATCATGCTCCCCTACGGCCAAAAGCGGGCCCTCGAGATCGGCCTGACCCTGGCGTTGCGCCCGAAGCTGCTTCTTTTGGACGAACCGACCGCCGGGCTGAGCCTGGAAGATGTCACCCGTGTCGTTGAATCGATCCGCCGCATCGCGAGTGGCCGCACGGTGGTGCTGGTCGAGCACAACATGGGCGTCGTCGCGGCGCTTTCTCAACACATCACCGTTCTGCAGCGGGGCCGGATCCTGGCCGAGGGCACGTACGCCGAACTCCGGACGAACCGGGATGTGATCGACGCCTACCTTGGGGGCGCGGCGTAGATGCTCAAGGTGGAGGACCTGCAGGCGTGGTACGGGGAGAGCCAGGTCCTGCACGGCGTGCACCTAGAGGTGGACACCGGCCAGGTGGTCACACTGGTCGGCCGGAACGGCATGGGGAAGACCACCACTCTCAAGTGTCTCATGGGGATCCACCGTGAGAAACGGGGACGCATCTTGCTCGATGGGCGAGACATCGGTCATCTGCCGGCCCAGCAGATCGCTCGGCTGGGGATCGGGTGGGTCCAAGACGACCGAGGCATCTACAGCTCGCTGTCCGTCCTGGAGAACCTGCTGCTCCCGCCCGTCGTCTCCGAGGACTCCTGGAGCCTTGACAAGGTCTTCTCCGTGTTCCCGGTCCTGAGGGAACGAGCCGCATACCCCGGCACTAAACTATCCGGGGGTGAGCAGCAGATGCTGTCGATCGCCCGGGTGCTCCGAATGGGCGCCAGGATCCTGCTGCTGGACGAGCCCACCGAGGGGCTGGCTCCACTGCTCGTCCGCCGGGTGGGCGAGATTCTGCGGGAGATCAAATCGCACGGGCTGACCGTACTTCTGGTGGAGCAAAACTTACGTTTTGCCACGACGGTGGCCGATACGCACCATCTGATCGTCAACGGGCGAACGGTCCGGAGTCTTTCCAACCAGGAGGTGGTACAGCAGGAACGGGAACTGCTGGAATACCTTGGCGTGTAAAACAACGACACACGCACGTGCACGGGGCATCTGGTCCAAGCGGAGGTGAAGGGATGAAGCGATGGGGAGCGTTGATCTGCTCGTCAGTGATCGTCCTCGGGCTGTGGGGGCCGGCGGCCGGCCAGGGGACGGTCAAGCTAATGCACAACAAAGTGGTCCTGGGAGTCATCAACGACCAGTCGGGTGTCTACGCCGACATCGGCGGCAAGAACGGGGTCGAGGCGGTCAGGATGGCCGCCGAGGACTTTGTGAAGAAGTACGGGCCAAACGCAGTGGGCGGCCCGATCGAGACCATCTCGGCGGACCACCAGAACAAACCCGACCTCGGTGCGGCGAAGGCCGCGGAGTTCTACGATCGCAACAACGCAAACGTGATCATCGATGTGCCGACGTCATCGGTCGGCATCGCGATCGCCAACGTCGCGGCGCAGAAGAAGCGGGTGTTTCTCGCGGTCGGTGCGGCGACAACGGCCCTGACGAACGCGAACTGCAACAAGTACACGTTCCACTGGGCATACGATACCTACATGCTGGCGAATGGGACCGGCGTCGAAGTCACGAAGCGCATCGGGAAAAAGTGGTACATCCTCTACCCCAACTACGCGTACGGCCAGGACATGAACCGGACGTTCTCTACGGCGATCCAGAAGTCGGGAGGCAAGGTCATGCTCAGCGACCCGACGCCGTTCCCGAACGAGTCGGAGGACTTCTCGACGTTCATGATCAAGGCCCGAACGCTCC
>DASSXJ010000171.1 GCA_035703895.1 bacterium
ACGCACGGCCCGCTGGACGTCGCCGTGGTGCCCACTCACCAGGGCGGCGATTCCGACGATGTACTTGATGTCCCCTCGGGACTCCGTCGCTCGGGCGAGACGGAGCGCCTCCAAGCCCAGACCGGCGGCGCCGGGGTAATCCCGGCGCCTCAGCCGGAGTTGCGCAAGGCTGGCGAGCGCGAATGCGATCGTTCGTGTGCTTCCCGTGCTGCGGGCCAGGGTCAGGCCCTCGGTCACCGTGGTCTCGGCGCGCTCCAGGTCCTCCAGCAGCACAAAGGTCCGTCCGAGCTCGACCAGCGCAAGCACCACATTCCTTGGGTCCCCTGCCTCCCGGCTCAGCACGAGGCTCTGTTCCAACAGCACCCGCGCATCGCTGGCGTCGCCCTCTAGCGCGGCGACGGTTCCGAGGCGCGAAAGGACACGGGCCATCAGAGCAGGATCGCGTAACTGCTCAGCGAGGGCCAAGCCCTCTTGCAGCAGTGTCCGGGCGTGTGGGTAGTCACTCTGCAGCATCGCGAGGGTGCCCTCGCCCACGAGCACTTTGGCGCGAAGGCCGGGAGCGGCGCCGGCACCCATGGCCCGCGCCTCCTCGAGCCAACGCCGTCCCTCGCGCAGGTACCCGCGGACCGCCCAGAAGTCGAAGTCGCCCAGCGCTCCGGCGAGCCGCAGGCTGAACTCACCATCTCCCCGCTCCGCGCCCCACCGAAGGACCGCCCGGATGTTCTCGTGCTCCGCCTCCAGCCGCCGGAACCAGGCCTCTTCCCCGGGGCCCCACCCCGCCGCAGCCGCTTGCTCCGCCAAGGCGAGGTAATATTGCGCGTGCCGGTCCCGGGCCGTGTCCAGGTCTCCACTCTCCCGAAGGCGCTCCAATGCGTATTCCCTAATTGGCTGGAGCATCCGATAGCGCCGGTCGTCGGCGCCGAGCGGGTCGGCCTGCACCAGGCTCTTGTCCACCAGGAGGCCGAGGATGATCCATGCGGGCGTGGCCGGCTCGGCGTCCTGGAGGACGGCCTCCGCCGCCTCGAGAGTCCATCCCCCCACAAAGACGCCCAGCTGGCGGAACGCCCCCTGCTCCCTGGCGTTGAGCAAGCCATAACTCCAGTCCATCGCGTCGCGAAGGGTGTGATGCCGCCCCGGCACATCCCGCGCTTCTTCCGTGGACAGAAGGGCCTGCCCCTGCAGCCGAGAGAGCATCGCTGCCGGCGACAGGACGTGACTATGGGCCGCGGCGATCCGAATCGCGAGCGGGATACCGTCGAGCCGGTGCAGGAGCGCGGCGAGGGCGGGCGCGTCCGCCGGCGTGAACTCAATCGTAGGCTGAATCTGCCGGGCGTGCTCAAGGAAGAGCGCCGCCGCGGGCGCCTGCATCAGCGCTGAGGGGTCCGCCGTGCGCAGATCGGGCAGGGCCAGCCCCCTCACCGACAGCCGGTGCTCCAGTCGTAGCTTCAACGGCTCGCGGCTAGTGACCAGCACTTTGAGTTGTGGGGCTGCGGCCAGGAGCGCCGCCACACGGGCCGCCGCGGGCAAGAGATGCTCAAAGTTGTCCAAGACCAGCAGGAGGTGGCGGTCCCGGAGATGCGCGGCGACTCGCTCTGCCGGAGACAGAGCCGCGGCCTCCTTGATCTTCAACGCCTGGCCAATTGCCACGTCGATCTCCGCAGGGTCGTGGAGCGAGGCCAGGTCGACAAACCAGACCCCATCCGGGAACGCCGGCTGGACGTACCGGGCCGCCGCCCGCGCCAGGCGCGTCTTCCCGATGCCCCCCGGGCCTGTCAGCGTCACGAGGCGCACGGACTCACCGAGGAGGAGCGCGCGAATGGCCTCCAGCTCGCGCTCCCGGCCGATCAGCGGCGCCGGATCGGACAGAACTGTAGGGACGAGCGCACCTAAAGTGGACGATGTGCCGTTTTGTCCCGCCCGGCCCGGATGGTGCGCCTTGCTCATTGTGAACCCCTCAGTGGGACGGTGCTGCTCGTAAATTTCTTCGTCGCTCTTCGCAAGAACACTTCGCTGTGGCAAACCGCTCACGCGAGCATCCTATTCCCACAGGCGTGCTCCCGCGTCACCCCCTAGCCCTGCGAGTCCTCGCGTCTTTTTGCACAGATGGCCATGGCGCAGCCTCATGTGTCCCCGATGGGGAGCTTGAGCCTCGAGGGTTCAAACATCGCGAGAATCGAGCGGTAACGAGGACAACCAGACGGCTGGACTCACTTCTTCCGGATGGAGTGCCAGAATGAGGTACGCCTCTTGTAGCTCCGCCGGCATGTCCTCCAGTCGCCCGGCCGTCTACCAAAACGGTGGGTAGTGGGCCAGTTTTACCTTGGCCCACCACCCACTTCCGGTACTGTTAGTGTTATCGAGACTGTGGGGTAAAGATCGCAAAAACCGCGCCCTGAGGATCCTGGCAGACCGCGAAGCGGCCGATGTTCGGAATGTCCATTGGCGGCTTGAGGATCTTGCCGCCGAGATCCCCCACCTTTTTGGCCGTGCCGTCGCAGTCCGTGACGGCGAAGTAGGTCAGCCAATGCGGCGGAATGTCTTTCATCTGCGGAGGTCTCGCCATCATCCCCCCGACTTGCGTCGTTCCCGCTTTAAAGATCGAATATGAGCTATCTGCGCTCGTGTCGACTAAGTCGGCAGTCCAGCCGAACGTCGCGCCGTAGAATCGCCCGGCGGCCGCAATGTCGGGGGTCATCAGTTCGTTCCAGCACATCGCGCCTGTGTCGTTGACGAGATCCGCGCCGAGATGCGTCCTGGCCTGCCATATCGCGACCTGCGCGCCGGTAGGGTCCTGTAGGACGGCCATCCGGCCCACGTCCAGAACGTCCATGGGCGCATTGAGCACCTTGCCCCCACCCTGCGTGGTTTTCTTCGCGATGTCGTCGGCATTCGTCACGTTAATGAAGGGGAGCCAGTGCGACGGCACGCCCTGCGCGAGCATGTCCTTGCTCAAGGCATAGAGCCCACCCACGCTCTGGTTCTTCAACTTGACGAAGGTGTAGGTCATCTCGGGGCCCGCGGGCATGTCTTCGAATTGCCACCCGAACAGACCCCCGTAAAATCGCTTTGCCGCCGCCGGATCGGCGGTCCCGAGTTGCACCCAGGAGAAAACACCATGTGCATATTTGGTGCTTGTGGCCACATCACACCTCCTTGTTGGTTCTCGCTCCATAGTCGAACGGACTGCCTCGAAATCGACACCGCCTCGAACAAGAAATTGGTCGCGGAAAGCTGTAGTATCCTGAGTGCGATGTGGGGGCAGATGCTGAATTAGCCTCGCCGACCCAAATATGCGGGTTGTCCCCCTGATGATAGTGGACCCCGCGGCCAATGTCTATCGCTTGTCGGAATCCGTCACTCATGTTCTTACCCAGGTCACCGGGGAGGCTGCTAAGTGCTAGACGCCCAGCGCCTCAATCACCAATCGCGCGGCAGCGGTCGCTGAGTACTGCTGCTGTCCAGTGATCAAGTTCCCGTCGCGTACCGCGTGGGACTTGAAACGGCCCATCACCATGAAGTTCGTGTTGGGGATCTTCTTAGCTCCATCCTCGATCCGGAACGGCTGGATGCGCTGGCCGACGAACTCATCCGCATATTGTTCCTCGGAGTTGGCGAAGCCGGTCCATGTCTTGCCGTCCACCAGCAACTGCCCGTTGGATAGCCTTACCTTCAGCAGCACGCAGGTGGCGTGGCAGATGACCGCGGTAATCTTGCCCGCCTCGTAGAAGTCCGCGACCAGCTTATGCACCCGCTCGTCATTGTAGAATGTGTACATCGGACCCTGGCCACCGACGAAAAATGCCCCATCGTAGTCCCCGAGACGAATGTCGTGGATCGGCTTGGACTCATCGGTCAGTTTCCGATGTTCTGGTGAGCTTATGAACCCTAGGCTGATCAGGTCGTGGGCCGAGTACCCACTCTTATCCCGCGGGTCGCTCCAATTGTCCCCCTCGAGCTTGCCACCGTCGGGACTCGTGATGTCGACTTGGTACCCGCGCTCGGTCAACTCAAAGTAGGGGTGGCTAAGCTCAGCCCACCAGAAGCCGATCGGCCATCCGGTCTGCTTGGACGTCGTCGGGTTCGACGCGATGATCACTATCCGCTTCGGCTTGTTCGGATTCAAGATATCGATGCTTTCGGACATCGCCTGATCTCCCTTTTGAGAATTTGGAACTAGCGGGATTCTAGCAGGACGCTCAGTTATCTCGCTACGCACCAGATGGTACAGTACTTTCCCGAAGGTAAGTAGGATCATTCGTAGGAGATTATGCCGAGTCGGTCCGGTTCTACCAGATCGGTATGGCGGCCGGAGCCAATGCACTTCAAGTCCGCAAAATTGGCGAGGAGGAGCCGGTCGGACGCGGTAGAAAGCACACCAAGCACTTCAAAGGCAGGGGAAGCATGAGAAAAATCGTCGGCTTAGAAGACCGCGCGCTGCAGTCGCGGGAAGCAATCGAGCTCCTTTCCAGCAAGTGGCGGATTGCGGTCCTGAACATCTTAAGAGACGGCCCATTACGCACTAGCGAGATCCAAGGCGCCATAAGTGAAGTTTCATCTAAAGTGCTCACCGAGACGTTGCGGGGCATGCAACGGGATGGTTTGATCGACCGACAGATCTTTGGCGTCGTTCCGGCGCATGTTGAATACGGCCTCACAGGCATGGGCCGCAGTCTCATCAAACCACTTCGTGACTTGTGCCACTGGGCGAAGGCGCACGTCGCCGAGCGCGATCAGGCGAGGAGCAAATTCGAACTGGCTGCGAAAATGTCGCAGTCCGGGAAAGCACGTCAGGTGGTCTTTAAGTGATCACTCGGAAACCTTGAGAAATATGGTGGAGACGAGCGGATTCGAACCGCCGACCTCCTGACTGCGATTCTCCCGCCCGATGCGTCGCCCGGTGTGTCGTCCCCCATTCTTCTCCGTCTTTATCGCGCATTTTGGAGGCTTATATGCCATTCCCTACCCTTGCTCGACGGCCTCCGTCGCGGCGTCCGTTAGCAACCCGTTAGCAGATTGGCTTTTCAAACGCGAGTCGCGCAAGACAGTTGACGCCGGAATCGAACCCGCCGCAACCGATCCCCTGCTTCGCCCGAACCCTTGGAAGACAAGGGCCCTAGCGATGGCCCTCGTGACAGTTGGTTCGCTTGAACTTGGCGCATGCCACACAAACGTTCTCCCCACAGAGTGTCCTAGGTTGGGCCGATTGCTCTCGTCGGTCACCGCTGGTATGCTCGCGATGAGCGGCTGTCCTGGCGATCGGTTGCCTGCCGATTCGAGCCGACGCCTCGCGTGGGATACCGCACGCCACACTTCCAAAGGTGACCGTGCCGAAGCCGCGCGGAGGTGAACGAGGGACTCGCAGGACACCTGCGGTCGATCTTGTACCGCGCGCGCCTCAGTTTCTAGCTGATCCGACGCCGCTCATTGGCCGCGACCGCGAGTTGGACCTCATTCGGCGATACTTAGTCGACGACGCGATCAGGCTTTTGACGCTCACCGGTCCGGGCGGGATCGGGAAAACGCGACTGGCGCGTGCGGCGGCCGCGAGCCTCCACACGCACTTTCCCGATGGCGCCTGGTTCGTGGATCTGGTGCCCCTGCGGGATCCCGGCGGCCTCTATTCCGCGATCGCGCAGGCGTTGCAGCTCGGCGAGCGGACCACGCAGACGCCGCAGGAACGTATCGTCGAATTCATGGAGGGCCGGCGCCTGCTGTTGGTCCTGGACAACTTCGAGCACCTCGTGCCCGCGGCGACACTCATTGCCAAACTGCTGGCTACCTGCCCGGGCTTGCAGGTGCTGGTGACGAGTCGCGAACCGCTGAACCTGCGCCAGGAGCAACGGCTGCTCATCGAGGGGTTGGCGCTGCCCGATCTCACCCGACCGACCGTTGCGGCTGTCGCCGAGGCGCCATCGGGCGCCCTCTTTCTGGAACGGACCAAGTTGGTCCGGCCCGATTTTGCCGTGACGGCGGCGAACGCCCCGGCGCTGGCCGAACTGCTGCGCACCCTCGACGGGATACCCCTGGCCATCGAGGTCGCCGCGGCACGGAGTAATGTATTATCCCCGGCCGGGATGCTGTCGCGGCTGCGGGGGGAGGCGTTGCTCTCTACCGCGGAGGCGCGCGATGCGCCGGCCCGGCACCACACCCTCCGCGACGCCATCGAGTGGAGTTATACGCTGCTGGACCGGGGGGAGCAGCAGGTGTTTCGTCAGCTCGGCGCATTTGTTGGGGGCTGGACACTGGAGGCCGCCGATGAGGTCGTTCAGCCCGGCGAAGTCACCGAGGCCGTGTGGAAGATCCTCGGGTCGCTTGTGGAGAAGAGCCTGGTCCAGGCCGAAGCGATCGACAGCGCCGATCGCCGGTACCGGATGCTGGAACCGATCCGCGAGTACGCGCTGGTCCGGTTAACGGAGAGCGGGGAGCTCGACGCGGTCCGGGAGCGGCACGGCGACTACTACCTCGCGCTGGCGGAACGGGCGGCGCCGGAGTTGTGGGGGGGCGAGGAGCAGGCCTGGGGGCGCCGTCTGGAGCAGGAGCACGAGAATTTCCGGGCAGCGCTCCGGTGGGCCCGGGGCCGAGGAGACGGCGAACGTCTTCTCCGTCTCGCAGGGGCGCTGGCCGATTTCTGGTTCGTCCGCGGTTACCTGCAGGAGGGGCGCCGGTGGCTGGAGGAGGCTCTCACGGTGAGCCCGGATGCCATTGAGCCGCTCCGTGCCAGGGCGCTTGCCGGCGCGGGCAGGCTCGCGGCATTGCAGGGCGACGGCACGTCGGCTCGGGCGCTCCTGCGGGAGTCGCTGCAACTCGCGGAGAGCCTCCATGATTCGACTGCGACGGCCCGTGCGCTCTCCCATCTCGGAGTCGTCGCCCTGGTCGAGGGGGACGGCCAAGAGGCGCAGGCGCTGGAGGAACGGAGCCTCGCCCTGTACCGAGAGTTCGACGACCTTCGGGGATCCGCGGACGCGACGCTCAACTTGGGGTGGGCCACGGTGCTGCTGGGGAATCTGGAGCGGGCGGAGGCTTTCTTCATCGAGGGCCTGGAGCAATCCCGGGTGGTCGGGGCTAAACGCACGGCCGCATACGCGATGAGTGGCCTCGCCTGGGTCAAACTCAAGCGGCACGATGCCGCCGGAGCCGCCGCCCTGGTGTCCGCGGCGCTCACCGCGGCTGGGGAGGTTGGTCGCTCGCGCGCTCCGTGGGTCGCCGTGACGATCGCCGCCCTGGTGAGCGCCCAACGTGGGAACCTTGAGCACGCCGTCCGGCTGATGGCCGCGGCAGACGCCTGGAGCAAGTGGACGGGAGACGTCTTCGTCTCTCGGGTCCTGTTGCGAGAGGTCGAAACCTACCCCGAGTTCATCGCCCGCGCGCGCCAGCAGTTTGCGGAGTCCGTGTACGAGGTGGCCGTCACCGAGGGTCGGGCGATGTCGGCGAGAGAGGCGGTAGACATGGCGCGGGCCTGTGTTGCACCGCTCGCCGCGCGCGGTCAGGGTGGCGCTGGCCCCGTTGCCGATCCACTGTTAAGCCAGCGTGAACAAGCAGTGCTGCGGCTCATTGCCGACGGCCTGCCAAACAAACAGATCGGGACTGCACTGGGACTCTCCCCGAACACGGTGAAAACGTACGTAAACTCGGCGATGAACAAATTGGGGGTGGACAACCGCTCGCACGCTGTCGTCGTGGCGATTCGACGCGGGCTGCTGTGAGCATCAATCGCGAAAAAACGACCGATGTGCAAGTCGGGACAAAAAGACACACATTGTGCTAGCCAAGACTGAGCGGGGAGCAAGGCGAAGGGTACACGGTTACATCCGAACCACTCGTCTTTTGATCGCTGAAACTCATTTTTCGATCGCCATTACTAGCTAAAGTTAAGCTAGCCGGTGCGATACTGACCGCCGGCTACGACATAGACGGCATCATTGGGTTGGAGGGCTTCCTGGCCTGAGTATCTATCCGATTCGGAAGACCGTATGAACCGTCGAACCTTCCTCGGCCTGATGGGGCGGGGAGCAGGACTTGCCGCCGCCACCCGTCTGTTGCCCCCGCGCGCCGTGCGCGCGGCATCCTCGGCCGGCAAAGGCACTCTCGTGATGGCGCCCAGCTTCGTCATCCGGAGCCTCGATCCCGGCCACGTCCTCGAGCCCGTCGCCGAGATGGTCGCCCACGCCGCATACGACTCCCTGGTCACCTTCGACGGCGAAGATCTCCAGACCCCGAAGCCCTCCCTCGCCGTGAGCTGGAAGGCCTCAGGCGACGGCAAGACGTACACGCTCTCGCTCAGGCCGAACGTGAAGTTCGCGAGCGGGAATCCGATGACCTCGGCCGACGTGAAGTGGTCGTTCGACCGGGTCATCAACCTCAAGTCCAACCCGAGCTTCTTCCTCGACGGCGTGGAAGAGGTCCTCGCACCTACCCCCCAGACGGTGATCCTCAGGATGAAGGCTCCCCAGCCCTCGATTGTGCCGATCCTGTCGAGCCCGAGCCTCGGGATCCTCGACAGCAAGCTGGTGGCCGAGCACGGAGGCGACGCTGGACCCGAGGCCAAGACCCGGGACCAAGCCGAGGCCTACCTCAACGGCCACTCCGCGGGCACGGGGGCGTTTTCGATCGAGAGTTACACGGCCAATCAGGAGGTTGTCCTCGCGCGGAATCCTGGCCACTGGCGGGGGCCCGCTGCGATGGACCGGATCGTGGTTCGCAATATCCCGGAGGCGTCCACGCAGGCGCTGCAGTTGGAGCGGGGCGGCCTGGACATCACCACCGGGCTGGGGCGAGACAACGCCCAGACGCTGCGGCGCTTCCCGGGCATCACCGTGCAGTCCAGCCGGGTGGCCACCTCGTTTGTGTTCATGGTCAACAAGGACCCGCAGTTGAGCGGCCAGCTCTCCCACCCGAAGGTCATCCAGGCGATCCGCTACGCGCTCGACTACGACGGCATCCTCACGATCGCCGGCCCGGGTGCCGTCCGGATGGCGGGCGTGATCCCCACCACGCTCCCAGGCGCGCTCGATTCGAAGGAGGCGATCCGCACCGACCGCGACAAGGCCCACGCGCTGCTGCGGGAGGGCGGGCTCGGCGCGATCAAAGGCACCATGATGTATTCTAGCGACGCCACCGCGTACGGGATCCAGTACGCGGTCCTCGCCCAGAAGATCCAGGCCGACCTGGCGGCCGTCGGCATCGCCCTCGACCTCAACGGGCTCCCGGGCATCCTGAGCCTCCAAAACTATCGCGAGGGCAAGACCCCGGCGTTCTTCAGCGGGGACGCCGCCGGTTACCCCGACGGGAGCACTTTCCTCGCCTATCTTCCCGGCCGGCTTGTAGGGAAGCGGATGCGGTGGCCCGCGAACGCGAGCCCGGAGGCTCAGGAACTGGCGCGGTGGGGGGACGAAGCCGAGGCAGAGGGGGATCCGCGCAAGCGCGTGGCGCTGCTCCAGAAGGTTCAGCGGCGCCTCCTAGAGATTGGGCCTTACGCGCCGCTGTTTCAGCCGGCGCTCTCGTGGGCGCATCGCGCCGACCTGCGCGGCGTGACGTTCCACAGCGTGTGGGGGGTCGACTTCTACGCGGTGCGTCGCGTGTAGGACCCTTCCGGCGTGACACTCCGGCGCTACATCGTCCGGCGGGCGCTCCTGCTCCCGCCGATGCTGCTTGGTGTCACGCTGCTGACCTTCATTCTGTCCCACGCCGTTCCGGCAAGGGTCGTTCCTCCGGTGCGGCGGCGTGCACGATTTTCACCCCATCCCTCATCATCAACGGTGTCCAGCCTCGGTCAGGAAGCCGCCTTCAACGGGAAGGAAGAGGCTCCTCGGCGCCCCCCACGCGGGCTGCTGCCGGTTCTCGCCTTTCATCGGCAAGCCGCGCGGGGCGGCAGCCTGCTGGTCGGTCAACACGGAGGCGATTTTCGTGCCCGCAGCGGCGAGCAGCGACCGATGGCCGACCGGGCCGAGATCCACCTTCATGAGGAGCTGGTCAGCCAGCCCGGGAATCCCGGGGCCGCCGTTGATCGGCAAGCCCAGGGCGCTCGCCGTCAGGACGACCCCATCGCCGGGCCCGAACGAGAACACGGCTCTCTGCAACTCCTGCAGGTCTCCGGTGACCCCAGCCCACGTGCCCTGATCGTGCGTGTCCAATTGCCCCTGGTTACCGTAAAAGGCGTAGGCGCGGATCCCCTCGGGCAGC